>CAJWBJ010000020.1 GCA_913020495.1 uncultured Oleiphilus sp. | reverse complement strand
CATTTTTCTTCCTTAAATATTAATTAACAGGTATTCCTTACCTAAGACTTGCTAAGTTTAAAAACTGGACATGATCCTAGTGTTTTGTTTCAAAAAGCCCAATTTAAAACCACGGGAGATCACAACTGCATTCAAGATTAATGCTATCAATCCCATAATGATTCCCACAGTTACTTTACCGTCACCATATAAGACCGATATTGCAATAATAGATAATGATAATAACGTGCTAATTATCATGGGGATCACCCATTTTTTAAGATCTATCACTGTTCTATCTCCTTTGTTCTGTTGCATTAGCTTTTAGTCTAAGCTGCTTAGTAAATCATTTATCTTGATTTGAAGGCTAACGATTTCTAATGATAGTTCGCTTATATTTTCATCACGAACACCTTTTAATTTTAATACCCCTATAAATGCCGAGGCCTCACCTAGCCGCATTCCCAAACCTAGAATTTTAGAGTAATCACACTGTGGTTTTGATACTAGTTCTGTGTAGCCCTTTAAGCATCTTTCATATACTGCTTTTGCATCACGAAATAACTTTTTATCAAGGAAGGGTAGGTATTCTTTATAGGTTTCATTGAAGGTTTCTTGGTTGAATATAATATCCCTATCACCATCACCAATTATGATTAAAAAACCTTTGCTATCCCAGTCTGAAAGTCTGGCCTTTTTTACATCTAGGAAGGGTGGTTTTATAGGCTCATGTTCGTAATCATGCCAAATATATGCGTCACACTGTGTGCCTATAGCTAAAAATTCATCCAGCTCTAACCAATCCAATTCTGGCTCTCTTCCGTCCGTATATATGTAAACAATATGGATGGGAATATCTATATCGCTTGGCGGCTCTGTCAGCTTCCAGCCTTCAACATCATTATCCATGTGTTTAACTCCCTAGTTTTGTTGCATTTCGTACTTTCTGTAACCAATGATCGGGTTTTCAACTTCTAAACTCCAATCTAGTTTTTTTGCCGGTTCGTAGTCTTTACGTTTGCCGTTTTTATAGATAACATCGACATTAAATAGAGCAGGCTGTTTTCCAGTGTTATTTTTCCAGTTTTCAGGTTCTACTTCACGCAAGTTTTTCTGCCTTTCTCTAAGTAATAAAACAAAGAGCGTCCCCAAGAAAATTCCTATAAGTAGCGATATGCTCATAATTCAGACTCCTAGTGTTCTGTTGCAGCGAGATAAAAACACCAAGAACTAGTAACAGAATTATCGTTAGAAGTTATTGTCATTTTTCGTTTTTCAACAATAAATAATTGATTCTTTATTTCTATTTCATCATCTTTAGATGGTGTAATAGCTGAATCAGAGACTAGCATCGTAAGGCCTGTAGAGTCAGGCATAATAAATACAAATTCTTTTGGCATTGGACTTCCTTTTCCCTAGTTTTGTTGTGTTAAAAACCGCTTAATTGTTTGGTTGCTGATTCTGCTAGAAAAGCTGATCGACTTTTTATTGTTCCATCATTTACTAGGCCATCAATTTTACTGATTAATAATGCTGGTAACGTAACGGTCGCTTTTTCGGTTTTACCTAAAAATGCAGAGGTATCTACATCAACATAACACCAGATAGCGCCTTGATAATCTTCATTATTCAAGTAAACGTCCACCGCTTCAGCTACAGGTGGTAAAACACCTTCTTCAGCTAAATATTCTAAGTGTGCGTTAATTGCTTGATGTGCATTAGCTAATGCTTCATCTAGCGTATCGCCTGCTGAAAAGCAGCCGTCGATATCGGGTACTGTGACACCGTAGCAACTGCCTGCTTCTTTATGTACTGCAATTGAGTATTTCATAATATAAGTCTCGCTCTATTTCAATCCAGCTTGTTTTAAAATACTTTTAACTGTTCCCATCGGGATATCTTTTTTAGGATGGGGAATGGTTACAAGCCCTTTTTTCGTTGGGTGCTTAAAGTGGTGATGACTGCCCTTTGTTCGCTGCAACTCCCAGCCAGCCGCTTCAATGAGTTTTATTATTTCTGCACTATTCATCATTTCCCTAACTTTTTAATGTGTGCTTATTTTATACTTCTGGCGGTATAGTGTCAAGCTTATTTATACTTCTAGCAGTATAAATATTTACAGGTGATTAATAATTAATCAATCGTAAATAGGTTCGATTAATCATTATCTTAGATGTTGTATTCATTAAGTTATTAACAATTATTGTGAATAACTATTTTTCCCAATTCTTATTAGCTGTTTGCCATGCGGCCATTTGCAAGTCGTGGGCTTCTCGCCCTACAACGGATAGGTAAATAGCAGAGCTGGACGCTTCAGAGTGACCTAGTAACTTTTGAATGGTGTATATATCTCGACCAGCAACGGCCATAGCAACACCAAACCCATGCCTAAACCCTTTGGGTGAGCTTTGCTTACCTTCAATCCCTGCAATAACCATAGCTCGTTTTACAATTCGCCATCCTGTCGTGCGGCTTATATGTTTGTTTGGATCTTTACTGTTAGGCCAAAGCGGTAAGTTAAGCGAAGGGCAAGCCTTGCGTTTTTTATTTCTAAGATCATAAAGGTAATCAAGTGAGTCGATCAGTGCTTCGGGTACAGGTACTTCTCTGTATCGAGGTGCTTTTACTTCACCTTTTTTATTTAATTTGCGCTGTTTAAGTGTTCTTAATTTAATGCAATTATTAACAACATCGATTCGATTACCTGATAGCTCGATTAGCTCAGCAGGCCTAGCACCTGTCCAGTGGATTACATGGCAAAATAGGCGGTGGTCACGCCTTTTAAGTTCATTAGAAGCATTTAAGAAGCGTTCACGCTCTTTAGCATCCATATACAGACGCTCTTCTGTATCAGGATCGTAAAGACGCATTTCACTGGCGTATTGTTCGTTATCTTTGTCTTTATTCATAAGGTGCAACAGTTCCGTTAAGTGTTTCACTTATTGTCCAAAAAAAACCGATACTGGTCAAATATCGGTTTGGAGTACATTCGTTTTCGCCTAAAAGTGCAACACTATAGGGTATTTTGTTTCAGCTTATTTTTCTTGCCCAAGATGTAGATCTTCTTTATTGACCTCGGTCAAAATAATGTCCGGTGTGTGCCAATAAGAGCCAGCCTCTCGACAGGGTTAAAATCGAACAAAAAACTACCGGCAGAGCAAGTAGTAATAAAAAACTCTTGTCGGAATGTAGCCTCATTTTGCAAACCTGATTTGAGACCTTTAATTGAGTAGTAACAAGTAAAAATAAGTCGTTTGATACCAGTGTTTTTATCAGCACAAGTTTTAAATCTTAGGGTTTTTGTATTCATTTCAAAAGGTGTTATGTTGATTCGTCTTAGCTATGGTTTTACAAGGCATTGCAAAGCCTACGTTGTAATAATCTGAGTAATTACTCAGCCTTTTAGTGCTCCGATTCATCCCGGCAAGCCTCTTCGTCAAGCTCTATTTCAATCGTGGTGTGTGCCAAATCATATGGTTTAAGCGCTTCAGCTATAGTCTGTTTTAACTTAATAAATTGGTCTCGTTCAAAAGTACCTTTCACAACCAGATGCGTCGTAAGAACATGATGTTCGCCATCGAGTGACCAAAGATGTTGATGATGAATTTCACGGATACCTACAATCTTCAGCAACGTCTCCCGAATTTCATCATACAGGGCTTTATCAGGCACTGATTGCAAAAAAATCTTGCCAGTCGTCCACAGGTTTCGCAGTACATTGAATAAAATAAACAGAGTAAAACCTATGGAGAGCAATGGATCCAGAATTGGCCAATCAACGAATTGCAGAACCACCGACACGATCAGTACTGCCGCCCACCCCAGCACATCTTCCAGCAGATGCCAGTTCAGTACTTTCTCATTCAGAGTGTTGCCTTTACTAATCCGATAAGCTGCAAACCCATTGATGCTCACACCCAGTATGGATAGTGCGAGCATGCCCTCAGTAACCGGCATTACCGGGTCAGCTAGGCGGGGAATTGATTCACTCAGTACCCAAGCGGAACCAGCAATCAACACAACACTGTTAAGAAAGGCACCGAACAACGTCAACCGGCGGTAGCCATAAGTGAACTCATTATTGGCAGGTTTTTGCCCCCAACGTGATAAGAACCAGGCACTGCCAAGCGACAAACTGTCCCCTAAGTCATGTACTGCATCGGCCATAATAGCGGTACTGTTGGTCAGTAGACCACCAATAAACTCAATGATGGTGAAACCCAGATTGAGGAAAAACACTAGCGCAATATTTCTTGAGCTATCGTCATCCTGATGATTATGACTGTGCATTTAATGCTCTCCGATGTTAATGAACAAACCTTAAATGGCGAATGTAAAAATGCAACGCCCCCAGCCAGAATATGACTGGGAACAGACAAATAAAAGTTGGTTATGTCTTTTTGTCATTGTTATGTAGTAGCTTGTAAAGTGCTGGTAAAACTAACAATGTCAACAACGTTGACGAGATAATGCCACCAATCACCACCGTCGCCAGCGGTCTTTGTACTTCAGCGCCAGTGCCGGTATTGAGTGCCATTGGCACAAAACCGAGACTTGCTACCAAAGCGGTCATTAATACGGGCCGTAAACGTGTCATCGCACCTTCAACTATGGCTTTATGCAAATCACCATGTTCATGCCAGTAGTCTCTGATAAATGACAACATCACCAGACCGTTTAAAACTGCAACACCTGACAACGCAATAAAGCCCACCCCGGCAGAAATCGACAAAGGCATATCTCGCAGCCACAATGCCAACACGCCGCCTGTAAGCGCCAGCGGCACACCACTGAAGATGATGGCAGCATCACGGAAAGAGCCAAAGACGGTTATCAATAAAGCTAAAATAATCACCAGTGTGACGGGCACCACGATGGAGAGTCTCTTACTGGCTGACTCTAGCTGCTCAAAAGTACCGCCGTACTCTACCCAATAACCTGCCGGCAATTCGATCTGCTCGGCAATTCGTTGCTGTGCTTCAGTAACGAATGAGCCTAAGTCACGTCCCCTGACATTCGAGGAGACCACCACGCGTCGCTTAGCATTTTCGCGCGATATTTGGCTTGGTGCTTGATTTAGGACAATATCAGCAACTTCAGATAGCGGCACATAGCTTCCGCTTGGTAACTCAATCGGCAAATCGGACAATCCAGATATATCCTGTCGAATATTTTCCGGTAGCCTTATCATTAGTTTGAAACGTCGGTCACCTTCATAGATGAGTCCAGCCATGGTGCCACCAATCGCGGTGGAGACCATATCCTGCAACGCATCAACGCTAAGACCATAACGTGATAAAGCCATACGGTTGGGCTGAACAGTTAACATCGGCATATCGCTGACTTGCTCCAAACGCGCATCTGCAGATCCGGGAATTTGTTCAACCACGGCCAAAACATTTTCGGCGGTTTCCCGAATCAAATCCAGATCATCACCGAACACTTTGATACCCACATCAGCACGGACACCGGAAATCAACTCATTAAAACGCATCTCAATCGGCTGAGTGAACTCATAGTTATTGCCCGGTATGGCCGTAACGGCTTGTTCAATTTGTGCAAGCAGTTTCGTTTTAGGCAGATCAGGATCCGGCCACTGCGCGCGTGGCTTTAAGATAACGAACGTATCTGCAACATTAGGCGGCATCGGATCGGTCGCGACTTCCGGTGTACCAATTTTGGCAAAGACTTTATCTACTTGCGGGAATTGCATCAGCCGTTTTTCCAATAAAAACTGCATTTCAATTGACTGCTGTAAACCGGTCCCAGTGGTCCGAAGCGCATGTAATGCAATATCCCCTTCATTAAGTTGAGGAATAAATTCCGAACCCATTTTACTGGCCAGGTTGATCGCGAGGCCAACACAGACCACAGCGAGGATAATAACCAACCAACGTAACTTAATGCTTATCAGCAAAGCTGGTTTGTAAAACCACTTAGCCCCTGAGATAAGTAAGCTTTCTTTCTCTGTTACCCGTCCACTCATAAACATTGCAACTGCTGCCGGAACCAAGGTGATGGTAAATACCATGGCAGATAACAAAGCGATTACCACAGTGGCTGCCATCGGCTCGAACATTTTGCCTTCTACGCCAGTCAGTGAGAAAAGCGGTATATAGACTACGGTAATGATCATGACCCCAAACAGACTGGGGCGGATGACTTCATTGGTAGCCTCATAAACCAATTGTAATCGCTCTTTTAAGGGCAAAACACTCCCGGCTTCTTTTTGAGCAATAGATAATCGTCTGATGGAATTCTCAACCACGATGACAGCACCATCGACGATCAAACCAAAGTCGAGTGCCCCCATACTCATCAGATTTGCAGAGATGCCAGCTTGTACCATACCGGTTATGGTCGCCAGCATGGCCAGAGGGATAACTGCTGCAGTAATTAAGGCTGCGCGAATATTGCCCAGCAATAAAAACAAGACAACGATAACCAGCAGCGCGCCTTCCAATAGATTTTTTTCAACGGTGGCAATCGCTTTATCGACGAGTACAGTACGGTCATAGACCGCTTCAGCTGTGACGCCCTCAGGTAATGACGTTTGAATTGCCTCAAGCTCACTGGCAACCGATTTGGCGATTTCACGCGAGTTTTCACCCACTAACATCATCGCCGTGCCGAGCACTGTTTCTATGCCATCCCGGGTTGCGGCCCCGGTACGAAGGGGTTTACCAATAATCACAGTGGCAACATCATCTATGGTTACAGGGCGGTCATCAATATTTTTTACGACTACCTGACCAATGTCAGCAATGTCTTTAAGCTGACCGGGAGAGCGAACCAGGATCTGCTCGCCAAACCGCTCAATATAGCCGGCGCCCCGGTTATCATTGTTAGCCATTAATGCCTGCTTGAGATCCGTCAGACTGATGCCAAAACTGAGCATTTTTGATGGATCTGGCTGCACATGAAATTGCTTTTCATAGCCGCCACTAGTGTTAACTTCGGTGATACCCGGCACTCTTTCGAGACGTGGTTTAATGATCCAATCCTGAATCTCACGCAGTGCTGTCGCATCATAGGGACTGCCATCATCCTGCGTCGCATTCGGATCGGCGGTGACGGTATACATCAAGATCTCACCGAGACCGGTCGCTATCGGTCCCATCTCGGGCTCTATTCCTGTTGGTAACTCACTTTTGATAACCGCAAGTCGGTTATTAATCAGGTTTCTGGCAAAATACAGATCGGTGCCTTCCTCAAAGACAACCGTTACCTGCGACAGGCTATATCGTGAAATCGAACGGGTATAGTCAAGATTCGGCAGACCAGCGATAGCACGCTCAACTGGGTAAGTAATTCGCTGTTCAGCTTCTAACGGAGAATAGCCGGGGGCTTCGGTATTGATTTGCACCTGTACATTGGTGATGTCAGGCACTGCATCAATTGGCAACTTTTGAAAGCTCCAAAGACCAAGACCAATGATGACAAAAATCAACGACAACATTAGTCCGCGTCGCTCTATTGAGAGTCTTAAAATCGTGTTTATCATATTGAAACTCCGGTTAGTGGGCGTGGGCTGCGCCGGATTTTTCCAGATCAGCTTTAATGAGATAGCTGTTACCAACTACAATCTCATCCCCTTGCCGGAGCCCAGACTTGACCTCGGTATAATTTTTGTCGCTTAGACCGACTTCTAAAGGCCTCAATTCATATTGATCTCCGACCTTAATAAAAACGATTTGATTATCGTTAAGGCGCTGAATTGCACTATTAGGAACACGAATATCGGCATCTTTCTGCTGAATCGTCACATCTGCTTCAACCATCATCCCCGGGAACCAGGTTTGCTCGGTATCTTTTAGGGGCACCCGGGCAATCAGATAAGGTGCTTGCTGCGTATTTGGCAATAACTGTTGAATACTGGATTGCACTGTACTGTCAGCACCGCCAAGCCGGACCGTTTGGCCTGTGGCAATCGATTGTGCTTGCTTTGGAAAAACCTTGAGCTCTGCCCAAAGCGTTGAGGTATCTGTGATGGTAAACAAAGCTTGATCGGCTGCGACTTCTCCGCTTGATGCATACTTAGCTGTAATTACACCACTTATAGGCGCCCTAACACTGTAGGTCTGCAAGCTACTGTTAGACTCAACCGTTGCCAGTACTTGGCCATCTTTTACACGGTCACCATAAGCTACTTTGACACTGGTGATTTGGCCTGGAAAACGTGCTTTAACTTGACTTATCCGGTCTGGAGATACGACAACATTGCCATAGACACGGGTGGTCACGGCAATTTGCCCAGCTGATACGGTTCTAGTCTTAACACTTTGTCTTTGGGCTGTTTCTGCATCCATCTGCATACGTCCCTCATATGAAGCGTAGTGCCACTCAACCGTGTTGCCCTGATAGTTTAAGTTGACCATGACATCAAACGAATGAGGTTCTTCGATGATTACGCTGCTTTGCCAGTAGTCTTCACCTTCAACCGGGATAAATTTAATCAGCTGCTCTTCACCACCGAGACGTGTCAAGGTAACCAATAATTCCGCTTTGTTGGCGGTTTTTACCAGCGCACCTTCTTTGTTGCGAAGCCATACTCTGAACTTTGGCTGCATATTGTCTTCATCAATTGTTAATTCAATACTGAGACCATTGTCTTTACTCAGCAACCGGCCACCATGAGGGCCCTTGGTTAATTCATCATGTCCATCTTCTTGATGATCTTCGTGGGATTCCTCATCTTGCTTATGAGCGGGGTCATCTGAATTATGCGGTGCATTTTCATCGTGCTGATGAGATTTTTGGGTTGCCTCGGCTGAAGTCTCATCATCTGAGTGTTCGGCCTCGTCGTGTTGATGACTTTCTGTTTGATGTTCATGATCTTGCATTTCTGCTTCGGCTTGCAAAGTCGTGGTAAATAAAGCCATCACCAGCATTGTTAGTAGTAGCCATATATTAAGACTTTGCTGTGGTTTGGCATCATTTGAAATAGGTTTAAGTTGAAACATTATGTTCTCCTGATTCATTGTATTACTGCGCTGCGGCAATTAATGGTTCAGCGGTCAGCTGTTCGATTTCCGCCTCAAATTGCAAGGCAGCTGCTGAGGCTTCTATGAGCGATCGCTTGGCACTAAGCAAATCTTTTCTGACGGTCAGGAAATCAAGATAGCTGTATAGCCCACGCTGATAGCCGTTTTGGATTTGCTCCAGGCTTTGCGTAAGTTTGGGAATAATGGCTTCTTGAAGTTTTTGTGTGCTGAGAATTGCTTGCTCACGGCCGGAATAGGCACGATAGAGTTGGCTGTGTAGTTGCAGCAAGGCATCTTGACGACGATAGCTGACTTCATTTCGCGCGGCTAATGCCGCTTCGATTTCACCCTGGGCACGTTGCTGGCTGAAAAGCGGCATCGAAAAACCGGCGATCAGCGCCGTATCATTGAGGCCCTCATCTCGGCGTATACCAACGGACCAGGTCAGATCAGCTGTCTGCTGTGTGCGTGCCAGCCTGACTTGTGCATCACGAACACGGCTTTCGGTCGCAAACAGTTCGATTTGTGGGTTTTGCTGGACTCTATTGAATAATACATCGAAAGGTATCGCTTCTCCGATGGTGTAAAGCGAGCCCGATACACGTTCAAATGAAGGCTGATAGCTACCCCACATATTGGCAAGTGCCATTTGCTGAGTTTTAAGCTGCCGCTGTTCGGCCATCAGCGTTAATAGGACCTCTTCTAACGCCGCCTCGGCGCGTCCCTTATCAGCACTGGGTGCAATCGCAGCGTTAACTCGTTTATTGACCTCGGCCAGTGTTGCTTCAGCAAGTGATACCCCCTCGCGGGCGAGTAGAACACGCTCTTGACTATTCAGTACATCTATATAGCGCCGAGTAACGCTACCCAGTAAATCCAGCGCTTGAATCTTACGTTCAACATTGATCAAGTCACTGTTTTGTTCGACAAGTTCAACTCGCGAAAGACGTTTGCCGCCTAATTCGAGTACGGAAGACAAAGAAACGCTGGTTTCCAAGGATTTCACGCCACTTAGTTGACCAGTACCGGCCACATTTTCGACCTCGGCACCGAGTACATAGGCGGGTTTCAGGTTTGCTGTCTGTTTTTGTGCAGCAAGCTGTTGTTGTCTAATGGGAAACACTTGCAAAGACGGATGTTGCGTCAGAGTTTGCTGCACTGCCTCTGAAAGGCTAAGCATGTTGTCATTTTGTGCTGCATTAACGGGTGTGATTGACAACAACCACAGTATGGCTAAGGGGGCACCGAGCCATGTGAGACGTAATGGCTTGTTTATAACAAGCACATCTTTGAATTGTAGGTTCATGATTTAAATCCTGATTGTTCCAGACAAGCAGACGCTTAAAGCGTCCGTGACAGTTTTATCGAGGATTAAGTTATGGGAGGGCGGAACATGTTGGCTGAAAAGCCAGTTTCAGTTGACTTCGAGTAGGGATAGAATAAGCTATCCCTGTAATCGGCCAGACTCAGACTTGATGTGTTAATCAGACCAACAAAGTGGGCGCAATGACTATGTACACAATGAGAGCAATCAATGCCCGACTGTTTATCGTGAGTGTGTGACTGTTGAGCCAATTGCTGATGTTGGTCTTGATGGGTGTCAAAGCCAGTGTTTTGTTCCTGGGATTGTGCGAAAGCAAGATCATGGGTATCGGCCGCCAGAATACCTGATTGCATGGCAATCATTAGGATGAGCAAATAGACACAAGACCGAATAGACATTTTAAAATTATACCATGATATGCATTTCTTTTTCTAAATCCTCAAGCTCTACCTCCTTTTTACGTCAATCAAAAATAATAAAAAACATGAATGTTGTGAGCATGTTTGTTCCATCAACCTTATGTTCCAGCTGCCTAAGTAAGTGATCGACACGTACCGATAAAGTCTCGCGCGTTGAACAGCAAGCTTTTTGCTATCGGTTTTGAGGGAATAGCGTATTTCACGCTTGTTCTTGAAATATTTGCGGAATGCCAGTGGAATGATAAACCGAAAGTAGAAGGTTCGATAGCGGTTGCGACATATATGATTTGCCATTACGACGCCAAAGTGTAACCACTTAGTGTCACACTATTAGCATTGTTTTGCATTAAGTCACTGTTATAATGACTTATCTTAATATTGGTACCGAGGGTCGGAATCGAACCGGCACGGCCGCAAAACCGAGGAATTTTAAGTGTCTTGTTACCACAGTAAAAAACCTATGTGTCCAACAACCAAAAACATAAGGCTGTTGTCAAACGAATGTGCCGTTATTGACACACACCGGACATTATTTTGACCGAGGTGAATAAAGAAGGCCTACATCTTTGGCGAGAAAAATAAGCTGAAACAAAATACCCTAGCCGGTTGCATTATTATAAGCAATAGGCCGTTTTTGGCACGTTAACGAAGGTTTAAATCAAGGGCGACATTGACCTAACACCTCAGGGCGTGAAGCGGACATTTCAGAAGTATTGGACGAATGAGCATGGATGGTCAATTTTCTTAATCGCACTAGAAAAATTCCATCCTAGACATAGAATCACCTTAATTTACCCATCACTAACCGAATGGTTAGAGTTCGGTGAAAGAGCTTCTAATATGCCACATTGGTCAATAGATCTTTTACTGTTACACCGGGGCCGAAGTTTTCTTAGACTACTCTGAAGTTTTTGGAGGTCAGCAAGACGCGTTTCGATAACATTTAAGTGATCATCGATCATGACATTTACTGTCTCACAAGGCGTACTGGGTAAAGACTGTAGTTCAAGGAGGTGCTTGATTTCACTTAGCGAGAGATCCAATGCACGACAATTATTGATAAACGACAGTCTTTCAATCTCTTCAGAGCCATATAAACGGAAATTTCCTTCTGTTCGGGCTGGTGCAGTAATCAAGCCTTCTTTTTCATAGTACCGAATAGCCTGAATTGAACATCCGCTACGTTTTGACATTTCACTAATCTTCATAAATTTACCACTTGACTCTATAGTTACTATAGAGTTTAAACTATTATTTATATTTTTATCAAGGGCTAGTTATACCAACAGGAATGAATGTTTACTGTAAATATGATGACAAATGAGCTGAACAACAAAACTGAATCTCTATTGAATGGTGAAATACAAGCTGGGATAAGCTGTGTGAGTGTGTTCAATATTCCTAAAATGGATTGCCCCTCTGAAGAGAACCTAATTCGAACAGCATTTGCGAATTTCAGCGAGGACGTCACGTTTGAATTCGACATTTCCAACCGGATAGTACGTTTATATCACCACCCTAATATAGCGGAGAAAATCGAAACAACACTTAATTCTGTTGGGCTAGGATCAAAATTGATCTCACGTGAGTCGGTGGATTGCGATGCGTCTCAGAAAGTCAAAGATGCCAGCTTACACAGCGAGCAAAGAGAAGCGCGTGTTTTGATCTGGTTATTGGTGATCAATGCCATTATGTTTCTGCTAGAGATCTCAGTGGGAATTATGGCCCAATCCACCGGGCTTATTGCAGACTCGTTAGATATGTTTGCTGATGCAGCCGTTTACGGGGTTTCATTATATGCAGTAGGCAAATCAGCTCAGCTTCAACTCAAAGCAGCCCATTTTTCAGGCTGGCTACAATTAGCACTTGCTCTGGGTATTTTGTTTGAAATTATGAGACGCGCTATCTATGGAAGTGAGCCGGTATCTACTCTCATGATGGGTATGGGGACTATCGCCTTAATAGCAAATATTGCTTGCTTGGTACTGATTTTCAAATCACGTAATGACGGATTTCATATGAAAGCCAGCTGGATATTTTCGGCTAACGATGTACTGGCCAATTTTGGGGTCATCATTGCTGGGTTATTAGTAGCGCTGACAGGATCACAAATACCAGATTTGGTTATCGGACTGATTATTGGGCTAATCGTATTAAATGGAGCTCGTCGTATACTCTCATTAAAAATGGCTAGTAACCCTGAAAAAAATGAGGCGTTTTAGAAAAATGTCAAAATGCCTTTTAACCTATTTCATGCTTAGCTTGATTGTTCTACAAACAACTTTTGTTATGGATGATACATATCAGTTGTATCAGTCAGGCTTAGAATATTTATCTTTTGACGATTTTCAAAAATCTTCCGATGAACTCAAACAGCACATTGAATTAGCTGAATTGCTTGAAGAGCAGGAGCGAGACGGCTGTCATTGTCATGGTCATTGTTATACTGCAATATTGACTAAATCCTCGAGCTTTATAGTTCAAAAGGCACGCACTGTCCTATCAAGTTACAGTGAATATACGTCAACCAATATTCTCAATCCCCTACTACGCCCCCCCATCGCACACGCTTAATAAAACAAATTTCTCCTTCCGCTGAAACGGAAATTTTTGAATTAATTTAGGATCCTTTTATGCGATTCACCACAGTTAATGGGTGTAGAACACTCTATCTGTCCGTTGTACTTTTGATAAGCGGACTTTCCCCGCATCTTGGTTATGCGGACACTAATATTAATTTGACATTAAAAAAAGCGATTGCTCAGACGCTCGAACGAAACCCAAACTTGTATCAATATTCGTTCATTAAAGATGACTATAGCGCTCAACGACAAACACAATCGTTACGCCCTGTAATTGGATTAGGACTCGAAGTAGAAAACGTTGCTGGTTCTGGTGATACTCAAGGAATTGATAGCGCAGAGACTACCTTATCGCTGTCATCCGTCATTGAAATGGGAGGTAAACGGCAGGCTCGTATGTCACTCATAGATGCGAGATTGAGTGGCGTGCAATGGCTACAACAGGCGGCCACCTTGGACGTACTCGGTAAACTGACTCAAGTATATGTCGGAGGGTTAGTGTCTCAAGCAAACATAGCGCTTGCCAACGACGCTTTAAATTTATCCCGTTCATTATTTGAAACAATAAAAGTCCGTGCAGCGCGAGGGGTAACGCCAGAAGCTGAAGTTATGCGCGCGCAGGCTGCTGTTACTCGGGCAGAAATTAGACTAGCTGCATTGCTTAGCAAGTTTGAACGGCAGAAAGTATCGTTAGGCAGCTTCTGGGGAGAAACGACCCCTCAATTTATTAAACTTACTGGAAACTTATTTGAGTTTGGTACCAGCGAAAGTTTTGAACAGCTCTATACTCGCGTAAAGAAGTCGCCGGCTATAGAAGTGTTTGCTAGTGCGGAGCGAATTAAAGATGCCGAAGTTACATTGGCGCGAACAAACGGAAAAAGTGACATTACATGGCAAGCTGGAATTAAGCGCTTTGAAGAAACCGATGATGTGGCCTTAACGGCCGGATTTTCAATTCCCTTGTTTTCCAATGAGCGGAACCGAGGTGAGGTAAAGGCGGCATTGGCTCGGCGTAATGCACTTGAATATGCCAGGCTAGATACGTTGCTACAGTTACATACAAAGCTCTTTGCGGCTTATTCCTTGCGACAACAAAACATTGAAGCAGTCGAGCAAACTCAAAACGCTTCAATTCCTGCCCTAAAAAAGGCACTTAATTTAACGCGAATAGGATATGAAAAAGGGCGATATAGCTATCTAGATCTGATAACCGCACAAGAAGAGTTATTGGCAACAAAACAAGCCCTTATTGATGCTGCAGCAAATGCTCTAATCAGCCAGACGTTGATTGAGCAGCTAACCAGCGAAGCGTTCTCGCAATAAACAATGTTTCAAACATACTTAATTGATTCGGCTGCGTGCGAATCACATAGGAAATCAAAATGAATAAATATCAACTTACACTATTGCTGTTAATGAGCATTATATTGCCTGTTCAAACTAGTTTGGCAGGCGAGGAAGAATATGAGGAGATTAGTCGAATCAATGATAATTTAGCTGCACAAGTTGGTATTGTCACGACTATTGCGTCACCGGGGACAATTAATCAAACCTTGGCAGTTTATGGCAAAGTAACCCAAGCACCTGAACACGTAAATGTAATTCAAGCCCGTTTTCCTGGTGTTATCCAGTCGGTAAATGTTTCCATTGGCGATAGAGTAAACAAGGGAGATCGACTGATAGCCATTGAATCAAATGAAAGCCTAAAAACCTACTCCGTTCAAGCACCTATCTCAGGTGTCATTATGCAACGTCATGCTAATCCAGGGGAGTTAACACAAGAACGGCAATTATTAACCATTGCCAATCTAGATACGGTGTGGGCAGAATTTCGCATTTATCCAGAAAAACAAAAGAAAGTTAGCTCTGGCTACTCTGTAATGGTCATTATTAATGAGCATCGTATCCAGTCTCACATTGCACATCTAGTAATATCGGGAGCAAATGAACCTTACATGCTTGCACGTGTAAAACTTGACAATACGAAACTAAAACTATCACCCGGTCAATTTGCCGAAGCAAAGATTTATACAGGTAAATTCGACGTTTCATTAACTGTGAAGAAAGAAGCAGTTCAAGAACTGGGAGGGCGACTTGGTGTATTTGTCAAAGAAGGTAAAGCATATGAATTTAACCCTCTGAACCTTGGTAAGTCTGATGATAATTTGATTGAGGTAGTTTCAGGGCTCGAGAAGGGAGCTGAATACGTATCAAAAAATAGTTACTTAATAAAAGCGGATATTTTGAAATCCGAAGCTGAAGACAACGACTAAGAGGCGGACCATGATGATTGATTCAATTTTACGCCTTGCTATAGAGAGGCGCTTTTTCTTTTTAAGTTTTATTTTTGTGATTGTCGGCATTGGTGTGTGGAATTATCAAAAATTACCTATCGATGCAGTACCAGACATTACCAATGTTCAAGTGCAAATTAACACGGCGGCACCAGGCTATTCCCCACTGGAAGCAGAGCAACGGATTACTTATCCGGTTGAAACTGCGTTGGCGGGACTGCCAAGGCTTTCCTATACACGTTCTTTGTCCCGATATGGCTTATCTCAGGTCACTGTTGTGTTTGAAGAAGGGACAGATATTTATTTTGCAAGAAACTTGATTAATGCTCGCCTTGCTGCAATTAAAAGTGTGTTGCCTCTTGGGTTGGAGCCAGAAATGGGGCCAATATCAACGGGGCTTGGCGAAATATTTATGTACACCGTCAAGGCAGAATCATCAGCGCGTATGGTAAACGGCGAGCCTTATACAGCAACCGCTTTACGGGAAATACAGGATTGGATCATCAAGCCGCAATTGGCGCAGGTTAAAGGTGTCATAGAGGTCAACAGCATAGGAGGATACAACAAGCAGTATCATGTGATGCCGAGCCCTGAAAAGCTCCTTTACCATCGCGTAAGTTTAGAAGATGTTGCCACTGCATTAAGAGAAAATAATGATAACCGAGGCGCAGGCTATATTGAGGCAAACGGCCAACAATTGTTGGTGCGTTCTCAAGGGCAATTGGCCACGATAGATGAAATTCTTAATGTCATCATCAAGCAAAATGACGGTGTGCCAGTAAGAGTTCATGATGTTGCAGAGGTTGCAATAGGAAAAGAACTTCGCACAGGTGCTGCGACACGTGATGGTGTAGAGACCGTACTAGGAACAACAATGATGTTGATCGGTGAAAATGCGCGCACCGTGGCAAAGGATGTCGCACTCAAACTTGACGATATTAAGGCATCGTTACCAGAAGGTATCATTGCAGAAGCTGTTTATGACCGAACAATCCTAGTTGATAAAGCCGTAGCGACTGTTACAAAAAATTTATTGGAAGGGGCGCTGCTTGTTGTTGTTGTTCTATTTTTGCTTTTGGGGAATATGCGTGCGGCACTCATTACCGCAGCTGTAATTCCTTTGTCGATGTTGATGACTATCACCGGCATGGTAAACGTCGGTGTATCGGCCAACTTAATGAGCTTAGGTGCCTTAGACTTTGGCCTAATTGTTGATGGTGCAGTGATTATTGTTGAAAATTCGGTACGCCGTTTGGCTGAGGCACAGCATCAGAATGGGCGACAAGATCTCCGCGAAAGACTGAACACTGTATTTGAGGCAACGTCAGAAGTAATACGCCCAAGTCTATTCGGTGTAGCTATCATCACCATCGTTTATATCCCTATCTTTAGTTTAAGTGGTGTTGAAGGTAAGATGTTTCATCCCATGGCTGCTACCGTTGTGATGGCGTTACTTTCGGCTATGGTATTGTCGTTAACCTTGGTTCCTGCAGCAATTGCAGTAATTTTAAATGGCAAAATAAGTGAGAAAGAAAGCTTTGTGATTAGTGCTGCCAAATCATTTTATCGTCCAGCCTTACTCTTAGCCATAAAATTCCGTTGGCTAGTTATGTTAAGCGCAACGATACTAATCGCATTCAGTATCTGGCTTGCAACAACTTTAGGTTCTGAATTTGTCCCACAGCTGAATGAAGGTGATATCTTAATTCAAGCATTACGGATACCTGGCACAGGCTTAGAGCAGTCCGTCGAAATGCAAGAGATATTGGAGCAACGAATAAAAGGCTTTCCTGAGGTAGACAAAGTGTTTGCTCGGATTGGGACGCCTGAGGTGGCGACTGATCCAATGCCACCAAGTATCGCAGACATTTTCGTCATTCTGAAATCTCGCAATTTATGGATTGACCCTGCAAAAACAAAAGACGAATTACTTGAGGAAATGGAAAAGGCTTTAAAACAATTACCAGGTAATAATTATGAATTCAGCCAGCCCATTCAAATGCGTTTTAACGAGCTTATTTCTGGTGTGCGCGCCGATTTGGGTATCAAAGTGTTTGGTGATAATTTAGATCAATTGGTGCTTACTGCTAGTGATATTGTAAAAATTGTTAATTCGATTGAAGGTGCCGCAGATACCCGCATGGAACAAGTGGAGGGATTACCTTCATTGTCTGTAAATCCTAAACGAGAAAAACTAGGTCGTTACGGTTTAAGTGTGGTTCAACTACAAGATTGGATTGCTGCAGCAATCGGGGGCGAATCGGCAGGCATTCTATATGAAGGTGATCGCCGTTTTGAACTGATTGTCCGGTTACCGGAGTTGCTCAGGCGAGATATAGAAGGACTAAAATCATTGCCTGTTCCTCTTCCTAATGGTGATTATGTACCTCTTGAAGAGGTTGCCACAATCAGCATCAAACCTTCCCCTGCTCAAATCAGCCGTGAGAATGGTAAGCGGCGTGTGGTGGTTACAGCGAATGTGCGCGGACGTGATCTAGGGTATTTTGTTTCAGGTTAGAGCTATAGCTTTTCGGCAAGATCAAATGGCATGAGTAAATTTCGTTCATAAGGGTTTGAACTTTCTTCTTCAAGTTCTTTCAATACTTTTAATAGCTCGGATTTTGCTTGTGAAATGGCATGTTGGTACTTATAGCTATGCTCTTTATCCTTGCCAACTTTTTCTGCTGCACAAATATTTTTTATACAGATTTTTAACTCATCCCTGAGAGCTTCACGATTTTCTTCACGCTTATGGGCTGCTTTGATTGTTTCAGTAAACTCTTTCATACCGAGTGGATCTTTATCTTCCATATTCTGCCTTGTATATTCTACTGATAATTAAATGGTCTATTTAACTGTACCTATTATCTTGGTTTTAATGCAACCCACTTGGGTATAGTAGTTTCACTACTCTAAATAAACTCACAAGTCTTAATATACGGCTTTAACTCACTTATGCTTTTAGCTTCTAAAAGGTCGATAAACTTATTCTTATCGATTAGCATTTCAAATACTTCATAATTACTTAATAGTCCTAATTTATTACTAACCCAATTATTTACAGTAGGGTAGTCATCACCAACTTCATCTATAGCTAAATCATGAAGCTGTTTAATCATAGATAGCATAGCCTGAATCGGTGAATTGGCCTCACAGGAATACATGAGATTATTACCTTTTCCTATAGCGTAAAAATGCAAGCCTAGAACTTGTTCAGTAACCATATAATGTAACTTCCTTATTATTACTTTATCTTAGTGTAAAAAGAGTAATTGGGTTTTTCAATAGTCATACCAGCGTGTATCGGTTATATAACTACTAATTAGTTCGTTCTGACTTTCCCTGTTCCACTTACCTTCTTGGGTCAGGTTTAGTGCGGCTCTTATAACGACAAGCCATTTATAATTTCCGCCAAGATCTAATTCAGCGAAATGCTGTAAAGTCCATGTGCAAGCCGTTTTTAATTGCATGATGTTAAATTGCAAAAGGTCATCATGTTGATCGGACTCTGAATCAAAAATTCTTATCCATGCAGTTAGAAAGTCACTTTTAGATAATCTTGTTTCATCAGGTTTTGCGGTGTTGCTGAGTTTAATTGCACACGCCGTCATATATTCAGGCATCAAATTTTTATGCCTTTTACGAATAAATTCTAATTCTTGGTTTAGCATTTTTATTTTAGCTTCTTTTCTTTAGATTGACATTTGGAACACGCAGAAGAGTAGAACGCTTATTGCTATAGTCGATATTAAGCCGTATCTAAGAGTTCGACCTGTCCATGTTCCGAACTTTGCCGCTTTTGTTGTGCCGCCATTTAAAAAGTCTTTAACCATTTTATTTCCTTTTTTATTGATCTTAGAAAAGCTGTTTTTTTATATAAAAAACTATTTCTGCATTGCTTTTGTTTCATTCATAGTTTTTATAGTTTCATAGATACGATTGATTTGTTCTTTTGTCAGTAATTCATTTCGGACTATATTAATGGTCGGCGGCGCTTCAATTCCAAACCTAACTTGTCCATATTGCACACCTAAAACTTTCACGATCATTGAATCTCCAATCGTCAATCCTTCTCTTACTCTCCGTGAAAGAATTAGCATTTTAAATTCCTTTTTGTGGTTGGTTTTTATGTAGTTACTTTGGTATCTAATAAGCCGTGAACTGTTACTAGGTCAGACCGTCGGCATTGCTTAATCGAGGTAGACAACATTTTTTAACGCAGCACCTAACAAGAGGCGAATCAATTCATAACTTTTGATTAGAGAAACCGAAAGAGAAGCTTTCAATTTATTAATAGGAGACATTCCATGTCCTCTTTAATTAGAAGTTAAAAATATATCATAGCTGCACCGCTTTCGCTCCTGCAGCGATAATGTATTTTTAGTTTAATTTAGTATTTTTGTTATTAACGTTTGAAGCATAGCTGATCACCGCAGTTTAAAACCTACATCGTCGCTCTTGTCGTGTATTTCAGTTTGAGCCTCAATAAATCCAATAGTAAAGCTTCGCCCATGCTCACCCGTTCAGACTCCCTAACGGTCGCGTAGCTGCGGCTTGTGCGTGGCTATTGGATTTCTTTCACCCCTTCACTGACCTGAACACGGAGCAACGAGAAAGCAGGTTTTTAACTTTTAACAGTGGAGATACAGCAATGAATAACATTCAAACTACGAGCAATAACAAAAATACTAACGAGATTACAAGCATTGCCTCCGGCGGGGAACTTCCTCAAAAGCAGGTTGTTAAAAGCAAAGAAAGAAGGCCTGTTTCGGCTAAGTCTAAAGCTGCACGTTTAGTTTTAAGAGATAAAAGCCAAGAAGCTAGAGTAATTAGAGAGCGAATGATTAAAGAAGCTAAAACACCTAGAGAAGTAGTTACGGCGGAAGACGTTACCTTAAATAGTATTATTGTTGAGTCATATATTCAAGAAACAGGCTGTACTCAATTTAAGACTTTTCACGATTGGAAAAAAGCCGGTTACAAAGTTAATAAGGGCGAATCTGGTTTTTCTGTATGGGGTACACCTAAGCGGGTTAAAGATAAGGTAGAAACTACGGACGGTGAAGTTTTAGAGGGGAAAGGGTGGGAATTTTGGCCGCTTTGCTATTTATTCAATGAAAACCAAGTTTCGAAAAAAGATGATCCAAAACCAACAAAAAAAGACAGTGTTCAAGGAAAAACCGAACTAGAAGTAAAGCCAGAAAGCCAAGAAAACAGCACAGAAGATAAATTTGAACTAGATACCGCCGCAATATCACCTTTTGTCATGGTGAACTATAAAGACCGCCAAGAAGCTAAGCAAGAGCGTTTCGAGGAAAGAGCTAGTAAGGCATTAATAGCAGCTGATAACACCTATCAACGAAGTAAATTATTAGTTTCTTCTATTCCTTTTGGGCAACCTATTTTAGTTGGTCATCATTCAGAACGTGCGCATAGAAACGCGGTCGATAAATCTTGGGATTTGCTAGGTAAATCGATCTCTCTTAGAGATAAAGCGGCTAGATTAGAAGAAAGGGCGGCGAGTGTTGGTACTGGTGGTATTTCATCAAATGAACCTGAAGCATTAGCTAAGCTAAAAACAAAATTGGCGAATCTGGTTAAGTCTCAAGAAACAATGAAATCAGTTAATAAAATTGTGAGATCAGCCAACCTTGATAATGCTCAGAAAGTACAAAATATTTTATCTGCTGAGTTATTAACTGAATCACAAGCTGTCGAGATTTTAAAGCCTGATTTTGCTGGTCGTGTTGGGTTTGCTTCTTATTCGTTATCGAATAATAACGCAGAAATTCGCAGAATTAATAAGCGTATAGATAGTTTAGAAAAAATTCAAAGTAGCGACCCAATTCAATTTGAAAATGATGATTTTTCAATGAATATTGATAATGGTCAAATTGTTATTGATTTTAAAAATGGTAAACCTAGCGACGAGACGCGAACAATTGTTAAGCGTTGCGCTTTTAAATGGTCACGCTATCAAGCAGCATGGGTGCGTAAAATAACTGCTAATGCTTTGGCTGATGCAAATCATCTTTTAGGGCAATTAAAAGAAGTTAAAGAGATGTACTAGAGGCTTTAATAAGGGCTGGTTATGCCAGCCCTTAAAATCCTGAAATCACTAAGAGTCGAAGCATAAATAATGCTTAGTCTCAAAGTGATTTAGCTAAATAGATTGCAACTTTATACTGCAAAGTAACAAACTAGTTAGCTATTTAATAATGTGATCAAACTCATAAAGAAAGGTAACTAACCTTTCAGTAAGAGATTGATTTTATTATCGAATGAAGACCAGGTATGTAGCACAAACTTGGTCTTTATTCTCAGTTCTAAAAACGCAATTTTTAAAGGACCAGGAGCGCGGCTCTTGGTCATATAAAAACCGCTTTAAAAGTAAAAAATGAAACTATCACGCTGCACCGCTTTTGCTCCTGCAGCGTGATAGTTTCATTTTGGCCAAGTTGATAATTTACGTCATGTTGGCTTATCTCATATCGATCACCACAGCTAAAAACCTACATCGTCGTTCTTGTCGTGTATTTCAGTTTGAGCCTCAATAAATCCAATAGTAAAGCTTCGCCCATGCTCACCCGTTCATACTTCCTACGGTCGATTAGCTGCGGCTTGTGCGTGGCTATTGGATTTCTTTCACCCCTTCACTGATCTCAACTCGGAACGACGAGAAAGCAGGTTTTTAACTTTTAACAGTGGAGATAGATATGAATAACAATAAACCAACAAGCAATAACGTAAATTTTCAAAATAAGAATACAAGCACTGCCTCCGGCGGGGAACTTCCTCAAAAGCAGATGGTAAAAACAGAGTTCAAAAAAGAGCAAACAGAGTCATTTAAAAAAATTCAGGAATATAGAGATCGTATGAATTATGGTTGTTTATGTTTGATGGCTGAAGACTTAAGCAGTGTGGTCTATATCTATGAGAATAACGGTAAAGCCTTTGCTAGAGGTTATAAAGGCAGAGCAAAAAAAGCTACTTTTTCATATCGCTATAAAGACATTAATGATCGCGCACAGAAAGTTACTCACTGGATGGAATCATGCTCAAAAGCATTTACTGTAAAAGTAAAGGAAGCTAAAGAGCGTTCATCTACTCCTAGAGCGTTAAATATTGATGATATTCTTCGTGCTTCGTGGGGCTGGGAACAGACAAATATTGATTACTACAAAGTAACAAGATTAGTTGGAAAGAATAGCGTAGAAGTTGTTGAGATTGGCTCTCATACCGATTATAACGGGCAAGCTATGTCAGGTACTTGTACGCCTAATCCTGATGAAGAAATTGGTATGCGTTTTGTTCGTCGTGTTTTGCAGGGGGATAGCATTAAAATTAATAGTAGCATTGTTCCAATAAAGCATGAATATCAAGTTGTGGATGGTGAAAGAAAGTATAAGCCTTCATATTATTCAACCTATGCTTAATTGAAGCAATAAAAGAAAAAGCCCGCTTTAAGCGGGCTTTTTTTATAGGTGAACGGTTTGTCCGTCAGGGATTAGGTTTGCTAGTAACAGCTCATCATAAGCCCAAGGTAAAAGGCTAAAAATAAAACTTGTGGTAAGGAGTAAATAGGCGGTGTAACTCTCAAAACCATACCCTACTAAGTAATCATTAAAAGCAAAATATGCCGTAACCAATGATACTGTTGCTACTATCCGAAAAAAGAAATGGGCTACGTTTCGCCCAAGCCTTACGATATGAAATAAAAGAAACAGAAAAAACTTACCGATAAAGTTAAATAACTTCATTTTAAACACTCCTTCCTTGAAGGTTTATACGGCTTAATTATATCACAAAGTTAGTCATATTGAAATACAATGCAACTCACTTTGTTACGGTTTTACTTCTATTTCTACTCTCCGATTAACTGCTTTGCTTTTCTTTGGGGTCGGCGGTAATAAAAAGTTTCCTTCAGGTAAATATCCGAGTGTAATAATTTCAGGATTCACTCCTTTCTTAATGAGAAAGTTTTTCGCATTTTCAGCTCGCTGCTTTGCGATCCAGTAATCAGCCTTGCTTGCTTTTCTTGAGTCTGTACGGCCTCTAAGGTTAAT
Organism: uncultured Oleiphilus sp.; assembly: GCA_913020495.1. GTDB lineage: Bacteria > Pseudomonadota > Gammaproteobacteria > Pseudomonadales > Oleiphilaceae > PZPK01. Next base: position 23,198 of record CAJWBJ010000020.1, on the reverse strand, counting down.
TTCGGAAGCTGTTTTTGCTGCGGGAATTAAAGCTTTTATTAGTTCAATATCAGGGATAAAGTCAGTTTGCCCGTAATTAAAATGGACAAATACTACCGGCTGATGATTTTTTAAACTTTGCTTCACTTTGTTTTGTTTTACTTGAGCATGGAATAAATCTGCACCTGTTGTAGCAGGAATAGCAGACAGTTGATCAAGTTGAGTTTGAAGAATGTTTAATTTTTTTAAGCTGTATTCCTCTAAGGCGGGGTAATGCTTAATTGGTTCTGGTTTAGGTGCTGCTTTTATTTCAATAAAAATAGGGGCTTCAGGCTCTTTAGGGATAAATACACGCTTAATATGTGCAAGTTTATCTCCTCGTTTTATGAAAAAATCATTAAGTAAATATTCACTTCTAAAGTAGTGGCCGATTTTTTCAAAATTAAGGGTTAGATTATTTGTATCCCAAGCCTTAAAAGATTCCATACTTTTAACGAGAGTGTGCTCCCCGTAAGTATGAACACGTAGCCCTTCGGAAATGCCCGAAGCTTCATAGTCAGGACTGATGCGAACGGTGTACGACTCGTCAATTTGAGCAGGTTCTTTTATTGCGTGGCTACAACCGGAAGCAATTAATAAAACTAATAGTATTAATAGTTTGTTCATCTTGATACCTCCGCTTCTGCAGTTACTGTTCGTGTTTTAATTTCTTTTAACGAAATATTCGGAGTCACGCCTTGGTTAATGCTATTTTCTGCATTCATTCTGACTCGATTCATAATTGCTTTTTTATTTTCATCACTGAGCTTTTCACTTTGTATTTTTTTCTCAATAGCAGTAACGGCAGCAACATAAGGAGCTAGTTCTGGATGCTTTTTTACGGCTTCAGAACTACTAAGATCTTTAAATGCTTTTGCTTTTTCTTGTTCTGGCGTTAAGGTGCTTTTTTCTGGTGATGTTGACTGTCCTTGTTTGGGTATTTCAACGCCTTTTCCTTTCATTTCGGCCAACTCTACCTTTGTAGGTCTGTAGCCTTTTACCGCGATTCCTTGCTCAGTCGCTTTTTTCCAAATATCCTTTTTGAAAGACTCCGTTCCGGTAACTTTTAGTTCTGACCATCCACGATTTTTGGCAATTGCAATCATGCTATCGGCAACAAGATCACCATCAACTTTAGTTTTAAGCATTGAGCCGTTATCTTGAAAGGCGAGTTTATCCTCAGAACCTTTAAAGTAGAATTTATTCCCATCTTGAACGAATTTTTTACTGATCTCTTTCGGCACTAATAGTTTAGTTTCACCAGAAGCAGGCTCAAAAAGTTGGTCTTTTTCGATGCCTTCAAGCTTTGGGTTAGATTCTGGTTTAGTGCTTGCAGCCGTTTTTGTTTTACTGCTTTCAATAGTGTTTTCAACAGTTACACCAGTAGATGTTTTCTTTTCAGACTCTTTTTCACTATTTCGTAATTTGCTTGTTTGGGTTTCTTTGAGTTTTATATTTTCGCCCCAATGAAATTGCTCATAAGTTAAGGACTCAGAAACACCCTTATTTGTTAGTGCTTTTTCTTCCCCAGCAGGCAAATAGGGTTTTTCATCAGTGTCATTGTTAAATCCAAATTCCCCTTTAGAATTTACGGCTGCAACGCCGAGGCTTCTCTCTGACGTACCGCTGGTGTCAATGACATGGAAATATTTATATTCTGATTTATCAGCCATTAGTTATTTCCTCGTCGTTTTTTGTTAATAATCCCGCTTCCCTGCACAGTGCGTCAGCGTATTCATTTAATTGCTGTTCCGTCATATCATTCCCTTCCGGTGGTTTAATATCTGCAAAATCAATTGAAAAATCAGCAAGTACCTTGCTGTGTAGTGTTGGTATATCTTTCGCTGTTATTTCTGCCTGAGTAACAACGCTGTTTTCATCATTGAATTGTTCTATGTCGTAATCAAAGACTTTAAAACTAGTATTTAAAGAAATCTTCTTTACTGGTGCTGCTAAATCACCTGATTGAATTGCTTGTTGGAGGGATTTTTTCGCAGTTGAAGTGTTCATATTTGCTAGTTTTGGAGAAGCTAATTTAAGACGATCTATAAAATTTTTATCGCTGTAGTAGCGAATTTTAGTTGCCAATATTGGAGGTATATTTTCAAAAACAACAATTTCTTTTTCACTATCTAAGCTGGTTATTTCTTGGGGTAGTAATAATGCTCGACGTTGATCACTAATGTTTTCAGATGGATCTCGCCGGTGAAAAATGCTTTTTGCTTTTGAGGTTGAAACACCTTTTACAGTTTCATAGCCAAGCCACTCTGAGATATCTCTAGCAGTGTTAGTCTCAGTTGCTTTAGGAGGGAAAACAATATTTAAAGCATGATTGACGGTAAACGTTTCCGCCGCTTCTTTTCCGTATACATCAACTAATTGTGATGGGCTTTGAATAATAGGTAACATTCTTAGTCCATAACCTGCAATGTAACTAATACCTTTAGCCAGAACTGGAATTTTACCGATTGCTGTGAACTCGTCCATTAACAATAAACAATCATGTTTAATGTTTTTATTTTGGGATGGAAGCTCTCTTGTGTTTAAGTCAATTAACTGTTGAAAGAATAAATTGAGCAATGGTGCTATTCGCTCTAGGTTGTCAGGTGTTACGCCAACGTAAATAGATATTTTTTCTTCTCTCAACTTTCTAATGTCAAAATCATTGCCGTCTGTAGCAGCATCAATGATTGGATTCATCCAAAGCTCAAGCTGTGATCTGAAACCTGTAATTATGCCTGCCCTAGTGTTTTCTGAAGCAATTCCAATATAGCTATTTAATGCCCTTACACATTCCTGCGAAAGAGGCGTTCCATCTTCTTTAAGCTTCTTAATTGAGGTCTTAAAGTGTTTCGATCCATCACCATCATTTAGGGATTCTCTTAGCACTTGGCCGAGAGTTAATTTACAACCTGTTTCAATTAAAAATAATACGACACCTAAAAAGAAACTTCGGGGGGTAGAAGTCCAGATAGGATCTGTATTAGGGCGATCAGGAAAGAGCATATTAGCTATTTTTTGAATATCATTAATCCTGAAATCAGGATTAAGATCAATATAGCTTAAAGGGTTATATTTATGGGTTCGATAATCTGTAGCTAAAGGGTTAAACAAAAAACATTTTTGTCCGTGTTTTTGTCTATATAGGCTGGTTATATCCCAGTTTTCTTGCTTGATATCGAGGACTACAACAGATTGATTCCATGATAATAAATTAGGTACTACAACACCTACGCCTTTTCCTGAACGTGTAGGAGCTGACAGTATCGCGTGTAACTGGCCTTTTAATTGTAAGTATTTATCGTTGTACTTACCTACAATAATGCCTTCGCCATCCAGCAGCCCAGCCTTTTTAATCTCCGATGATTTAGCAAATCGTGCTTCTCCGTACAGGCTTCGCTTCGTCGGTATGAGAAGAAGTATAAATGGGATTATTAATATTGCTGCTGATATTGCACCGGCAATACTTAGCTTTTCTAAAACGTAACTATCATCGTTATAGTGTTTCCAATATTCATAGGCAGTTAATGGTGTTGCTGTATTGTAATCAAGCTCTATTAAGCCTAAAAAAATACCTCCTGTTAAGTAAAACCATGAAAAAACTGCTAAAGATAATAGCAATAGACACAAGCTGATTTTAGTCCAAATATTCATGTTTTCTAGTCGGCTCGTAATAAATATCTCTTAGCTTTCTCTTGCTATAAAAGAAAACAACATCAACAGTTGAAACTAATCGTCGGTGAATGTACTTAGCATCTAAATGAGCGCCTTTAGGGCTATCTTTAACTAAGGAAACAAACTGTTCAAACGTTTCATAAGCACCATTAGAATGCATTGTGGTTATAGAACCAGCGTGGCCGGTGTTAATTGATTTTAGAAAATCCCATGATTCATCGCCTAATAGTTCGGCCATGATGATCCTTGAGGGGTTCATCCGTAAGCAAGCTTCAAGGCATTTTTTGGGTGTTATAAAAGAAGCCCCGTTATCGCTTCTTGAGTAAAGCAAATGAACTTTATTAGGAAAGGTACTTAAATCTATTTCATTTTCGCTCTCCAGAGTGATAAGGCGCTCAGTCTTTGGGATATGCTCGATCATGCTTTTAGCGATGGTCGTTTTACCGCTACCTGTCTCCCCTGCAATAATGATATTTCGTCTTGATGTTACTGCTAACTTAATGAACTCTTTTATTTGACCATTATTTTTGAATTTAACTAAATCATGCTCAAAGTCTTGAAGTTCATTGTTAATGATTTTACATTCATCAAAAGCGCCTTCAGCATCGAGTTCATCAAGTGATTTATTTATAGGAGCAGGTATTCTAATACTGAATGAAATAGTGCCTGCCTCCACCGCTGGAGGCATGACAATTTGCACTCGCTGACCTTTCGGAAGAGAACCTGTAAGGATTGGATTCTCTTTATTAATACTCCTTGCATTGAAGGTTGCTATTAGCTTTGCGAGATTCTTTAAATATTTAAGTGTAATATTCGGATCTTGCTCAATTACTGGGTCACCACCCTTTGTATAAATAACTGTTTGAGGCTGGTTAATCCAAACTTCCGATACACCTTTTATATCCAAATAACGCCTAATAGTCTCTAGTTGGTGGTCTAAAACGTCATGGTTGATATCCCTATCATCCATAATTAATCTTCTACTTTAAGGCTATAAACACTAGAAAAATTTAAGTCTCTTGCGACCATTACTTTTATAATTTCACCTTGATTTTTAATTAATGTAGGGGGGATATCCGCTTGGTAATCTAAAACTTTTTCAGCAACATCAGAACCAGTTTCCGCACTACTTCCGATAATTACGCCACTATCTGTACTTTGCTTGGCAGCATAGATTTGAGTTGCTTCACTAAGAATACTTAAAAATATAGCCGTACCAAATCGCTCAACAAAATGAGTGTCGACCCAGCCTTCAACACCACTTCGACCTAGACCGTCAGCTGATGGTGAATTTAAAGAAATTATTACCCCGTTAGGTGTTTTAGCTCTTGTCCACAATACAAACAATCGCTTTTGGCCGTTTTTCAAACCTCCAGTGTATTCACCTGTTAGTTTTGAGCCGCGATCTAATAAAAGAACTCGTCCATTATCTGAATATACGTCCCTCGATAAAATACACGTTGTTATCCCGCTTAAAGAGCTATCTAAGGCCGTTTCTAACGAACAATCAAGGCTAGTTCCTTGTGCAATGATGTAGTTTCGGTCAGGCAGTACGCTTGCATGTGCCATCGCCGTTGTTGAACTGGTTAATTTCCGATCTAAATCGGTTTTTTGGTCAGTGTTGCTACTAAATTCTGATCCTATTAAAAAACCATTTTTTTGGTTTTCTAGTTGTGAATTGCCATATTCAATATTAGCCGTTTCAGGTTTTAATTTACCTGATGATTTTTTTCTGTCATACCAGTAAACGACTTCTTCTTTTTTGCTAGGCTTGACGATAGGCGGTTTAGGCTTAGGCTTTACTAGAATCGGCTTTCTAATTGGTTCTAGCCTTTTAACTACTGGTGCTGGCTTTAAATCAGGAACAGTATTTTGTACGGTTGGCGGTGAAACAACCAACGCTGGCATATTATTTTCAATGGGTTTTAAATCATTGTTTTTTGATTCTTTCGCGCCGCCGGCATTCAACATGATCATAACTAATGTTGCAATTCCTAATGCGATGATAACAACAGCCCCTATAATTGTTATCGAGCTAGTCGATGTCCGAGTACGCTGCATTTCAGGGATATCATTCTGTATATCTTCTTGCTGTTCCATGTTAATTAGCTCCTTTTACTGTCCGTGTAACGTCAGTAGCAATTGTTCCTGTAGTGTTATCTCTGCCGCCATCAAGGTTAAAAGAACGATTGATAACACAGGCAACATAGTTCCCTTTTCTCAATCTAAGCTGTTTAACCATTCTATGAATGATGACGGTGTTACCGTCTACATTTGAGTTGATTAGTAACTCTTGACCAAATTCATTAACTTCATAAATTGATGGAATATCACGATTATTACTAAACGTTAAATAAATAAACCGCCCGTCATCTTTTGCTTTAGTGGGGCTTATTTCAGGAGAGCCGGAAGCCCAATAATCAATATTGTGAGTTATATCTTTTTGGGATTTCAACGACTCTTCAGCATGTTCAAGCTTTTCTTTTAGTTTTTTAGAGTCTTCGATTTTTTTAGCTTCTGCTGTTTTTTCGTCAGCATAAGAAAAGCTGAGAGAATAAATTAAATTTGGATCTTGCCATGCTGTTTTATCTTTTTCTGAACGCTCTGCTGTATAGAGTGTGAACTGATAGCTTCGTTTATTTGTCACTATTGTTAGGTTTGTATCTGGATTTTGAGCTAATGGCCTTACATATAAATTATTTCCTCTAGGCACTATTTCCCATGCTGAAGGATCTCCAATAGCAAGGTCTTCAATTGCTTCATTTTTACCAAATTCGATATGTGTTGAAACCCCAAAAAATGTAACCAACTTAGTTACGTCCTGTTTGTTGTATGGGACAACCCTAACTCTTGGATCAAATTCTCCGAATTCAGGTGTCGTCTCTGCTAATACAGTAGAGCTTAAAATTAATGAGGAAAGGGCTAATACAGACACTATCTTATTCATTAGGAATCATCCTTGATTGAGGGTAAATACCGCTGTTTTGAGCCGGTTTACTTGATTGTTTTTCTTTTTTATATGTGATGGTTGATTTTATAGTTTGTCCACTTGAATCTGGATCATTCCTATATTCAACAACCTGAAATCCTAAAGGAGTTATTTCTCGATCTCGCTCTTTTGTTGGTGCTGAACTGTATTGAAATTTAAGAGTTGCAGCCCAGTGCGTGACTATAGGTGTACTACTATTAACGGGGGTGATTTTCTTGATATATCGAACAAGGGCAATATCACGATCACTACCTAAAAATGACACGCTCTGAACGTCAATAGTTACCAATTTGTCATCTCGGTATAAATTTAAAGGTGACTCTGGGTTTTTTGGATTAAACCACTCTAGGTAACGTTTCTTTTCGTAATTACCTGACATTAAACCTGTGGTGTAGTAATACTCTTCAGCTAACGCTCTTGAGTAACCTTCACGGTGACGAACATACTTAATAAGAAAATACTTATTAAGTGCTTCTTCATAAGTTGTTTCTCCGTTTTTAAGTGCTGAAACAATATCAACAGTCCCGCTTGTTTCGTTAACCCTAATAACGTAAGGCTCAACCGTTTTTAATGGGACTAGCTGCCCCACAGTCCATGTACATAATGAAGCTAAACCCAGCCCAAAAATGGCTAGACTCCATGCAACTCGATTAGATCGGTTTAATGATTTAACCTTATCTCTTTCCCAGTAACTTGACTCTTGAAGATACAACTCCGTTGCTTTTTTATCATCCTTGGATTGTGTCATTTATTGCTCCCCGTTCAACTTGTTTACAGGGTGAAATTCACCATTACAAGATGGAGGGGCAGGAGGTGTTAAGCTGCAACCAGATAACACAAGAATAATAAGAAAAGTAGATATTTTAAGCATAATAGTTCCCTCTAAGTGCATACAATATGTTTATTATTGTATAACAATTTAATGCATTTTGTCTAATGAAGTTTAAGTTTTTGTGACGCTGTTACTTCTTTTAAGCCGTTGAGTAACTGCTTGTGCATAGCGTTGTAGTCGTTGAGTTGTTTTTTCAGGTGGTTTCTGTAAGTTTTTATGCATTTTGTTTTGCATTCTTCGGCTGTCCCAGTTGTTAAATGCTTGTCCAACTCCTCGGCCAGCGCCAAGTGAACTTAACGCCATACCACCACCTAAAGCAGAAGCGATTGGCATAACCTGTTTTAAAACTAACAAGCCTATTCCTGAAAGCACCACGGCTGGTAAAGCTCCATCAATTTGAACGGTTACACCTGCTACGGATGCTTGATAGGCCGTTAGGTAATCAGTGAGTATTGAAACGATTAAGCGAAGAATTCCACCAACCAGCATTACAATTAAGATAAAGTTCATGCATTGGCCAAACCAACTGTCGAAAAAGCGCTTTGTTGGCTCAAATAATGTTAAAAGAATAAATATTGGGCCAACGCCTAAAAGAACGGATAAAGCCATTTTTGATAAGATCATCAAAAACGCAGCAAATACAACAAGAACTCCACCAAAAATCCAAATAGCCAACGCAGCTAAACTTAGAGGTATATCGGCTATCCAAGCCCCTTCTGCCATCGCTTTATTTGCAAACAGCCACCCAACCCGCCAGATACCATCGAGAGCGTTATCAAGATAAGCGCCTGTGCCGCCTGTTGCTGTGATAGATGCTAATTCTGCTAGTTTATCTGGAAGGTTTGAAAGTAGATCAACTACAAATGAATTGTAGTAACCGAGATTTATTGCTAACGAAACAATAATGGTAATTTTTATTATTCGGTTAAACCCATCGGTCACTACTTCACCGGCTTTACCAGTAATAACCATCCATCCCCAAAGAGTCATATAAATTAATAATAAGACCGTTACTACAGGGGTTATTTCGGTTATAACAGATTCGGCAACATCATTGATATATGTTGCTAATGAAGTATCAATTTTTACGAATGTCTTCTGAAATATTTGTGAAGCCATTATCTAAGTCCTTTTAGATTACCAATCAATGGTGTTTATTTCGCCATCACCTAAATTATCTAGCTGACGATTTTTTGTTTGTTTTTTGAGCTTTTCTTGCATTTCCATTCTGCAAATATCTCGATTATTAGGGTTTTTTATTTCAATACAATCTTCCATTGATTCAGGGGAAATAGTTTCACCCTCATCGAAACAGGCTGTTAAAAATAAAAAAGGTATAACTAGTATTATTTTAATATTCATGTAAAACCTTTTATTACCACACAATTTCCGTTATTTCGCCATTACCTAGTGCTTTGATTCTTCCTTCTTTTATTTGTTGTTCCCGTCTTTCCCAGTACGCTTCTTGAGTTTCGCTAAGTGCGATAAGTTTATTTTGCTCGTTTGTCAGCATTAGTTGCTCTGCTGATATGCGAGCTTGTAGATCTGCAATTTCTTTTGCATCGTCTGCGGTATTAACACGATCAAGTAAAACTTGTAGGTTAGCTGTTCTCCTGCTTGCTTCGTTATATGATTCTTCAGCGAGGGCGCTATTGATGGCAATTTGATTTTGATCAGCTACAAACGCTTGCCCTTCAATTGAAGCAGCACCGAAAGCGGTATCACCTACATCAATAATTTTCGCAGCATTTAGTAAGGCATCTACTCGATTTTGTAAGTCATCATAGTCACCACCGGCAATACCCGCTGTAAGCTGTAGCACTTCTTGATATTCGGCTGGAATGTAATAGCGACTTGTTGGGTCATTAACCAGGTTAGCTAATCCCCTTGCACCAGTTAGCGCCTGTAACTGATCGATTGATAATCCTGTTTGCTCTTTCAGTTCCGAGTAGTGCTTCTGTAGCTCTATGATTGTCTTTATTGCCTCAGCAATAGAAGCTACATCAACTACAGGAATACCGCTTGAAAATGACGGTACAGGCATTAAAAGAGCTGTTGAAATCAGTAAGGTTTGGACAAGTTTTTTTAGCTTCATAATTTATTATCCTTTTCGTTGTCTATGAAATTCAGGAAGCCAAACACTAGGGTCATTACCCAGTTTGGCAACGAGTTTTTCGGCCAGTTCTGAAGTGGCTGTATTACCAGATAAAACGGCCAATTCGTCATCAAACCCTTTTAGGTTTAGTTCGGCAACAACCGAATTTTGACCTTGTTTTATTAAGAACTTTCTTGATTTCTCATCAAATGATTTAATTAACTCAAACTCTCGATTAGTTAATTTGAATCCGTCAACATAATCAGAACGTGATGCTTTCATATTTGGTAAAAAGATCATCGTTGCTGTTTGCTCGATAAGTGAATGGCTAATTTTAGATTTCAAAGCATCTTGTGGGGATTGAGTGATCGGCACAACAAACCCGTTTTGTTTACGAATCGTTTTTAGTTTGTTTTCTACTAGATCTTCGAAGTAAGGATCATTTAATAATTTCCAAAACTCATCGAGAAAAATAACTAATCTTCTTCCATCAATTAGATCTTCTATTTTGTGAAATAAGTACATAGAAACAGGCGTATTTATTTCGTCATTATCTATAAAGTCAGTTACATCAAATGCAAATATGTTTGAACCATCTAATGTAAATGTTTCCTCGTCGTTATCAAATAACCAGCCGTTAGCCCCGCCTTTACACCACTTAGCCAGCCTTGTAGCTATCCCATTTGGATCTGTTTGATCGAGATATTGCAGAATTGCAGCTAGTGACCTTTTTTCTTTTGGCATATCTACAACCATTTCAACAGCTTCTATGATCTCTTTTTCTTGTTGAGGTGTAAGAGGTTGTGCTGGGTGATAAACAAGCTTTTTTAGAAAGCTATCTAAGAATGAAATATTAGCCGTTGTAGCTTCCATTTTCATTGGGGCAAACCCTGTAGGGGTTTTGTTTTTTATTGGGTAATAATTGCCACCTAATGCTCTAACACCTATAGAGCAACCGTAGTCTTTATCGAATAGAATAAAGGTGGCGGGATTTTCAGGATCATCAAACTTAGTCGCTTGAGAAAGAAGCATCATTTCAAGCACAGTTTTACCCGCACCGGAAGATCCTATAATCATAGTATTCGCTAAATCGCGATGGTTCTTATCAATTTTATTTTCTATAACTTCAGTTTGATGAAAATTAAAAAAGTAAGGGCTTTGAGCTGATGTTTTAAACATCATCACGGCATCGCCCCATTGATTGCCGGTAAGCCTACCGATAGGGAAATTATGAAAAGGACTAAAGGCAGAAAAGTTAAGACTATTAATATCTGACGGTCTAGGTCTTAGGTTGAAATTAGCGGGTAGCTGTGCAAATAGCGCTGAAAGTGCTCCGGTATCTTCTCTAGCCCATTTAATGCCAGCATCGGACAGTATCGCTGTTGATGCTGATATGGCGGAAGTTAATGATTTAACCGTGTCACCTCTAATAACTAAGCTTAGATGGTGTGTTCCCATTACAAATAAGTTAGATACTAAATCATCAAGCCCTTGTTCAATCTCTTCTGCTTGAGAGATTGCAACATCACCAGCCTTTATTAAGCGATCTTTTTGCCTTGTCATCCTGCCTTTAGCAGCTGGTTTGCTTAGAAAGGCAAAAGATTGAGCTAAAACAAATGAATTTGGGAGTGAAAGAAGGTCATCAAAAAAACCGCTATGCGTTGCATTTGGGTATTCTTCAATTGCTATTACAGCTCCATGATGCGTAGCTGTTGGCGTCTTGAATGACAGTGCGCCTGTTTTTAATGCGAAAGGTCGAGTAGTGGTTAGTATTTCCTTTATATTCCTTCGTGGAAGTGGAAACCTCCGCCATTCTCCATCAATTAAAAATGCATAAAACTGTAAAGACTCCGAAAACGTCTGGTTCTTGAACTTATAAAAACCAAGCTTTTTCGGCTCGTAACGGGCTAGTGAAGAAAGTGCTGTGTTAGCGCATTCATCTAAGAAGTCAATTGCTTCTTGCTGCTTCTCAACTAAATGTTTATCTGACTCAAAACCAAGAGCTGATGAAATTTTTGATGTTAAAGACTCAACCTTGTTAGCTGCTGGACGATAAACAAGTGTTAGGTAAAGCTCATTTATAAATAAGTTATTGGCTAAAATATGTTCTTTATATTTATTATTGAGTTGCCGAGCAAAATCATTTTTAAAGTCACCTTTGGGGTAACGGTCATATTTTCGCCGAACAACATGCGTCCAAATTGAAAGATGAGTTGAAGCAATGTTTCTTAGAAAGTTATTTAGTTGGTTGTGCCAAGCGTTTAAATCGCTGATATCAGCGCTTTCGTGTGGCGCGCCTTGCAGCCTAATTGTTAATACATAATCTTCCCCTTGCTGGGTTTTAATTATGTTTTCTGTTACGTGGCTTGAGTATGGAACGAATGTCGATAGTGACTCTTCATTCTTTATAGTTTTTTGCATCCTAGCAATCCTTGTTTTAACTGTCCTTGTTAGAGCGTTACTTGTCTTTTTGAGTATTTGTACCTATTGGTGAAAATGAAGTCATGCCCCAATATCCTATGTGGCGGCACAGTGCATGCGTTTTGAACCACAAAGAAAGTGAATGAAAAAAATTATGATCTGTGGCGCTGACTAAATAAAGAAGGCCATGTACGGGGGCTACAATAAGTAGCACTAGAGGATTACCTACAGCTAAAAACACAATCACTACAGTCATAAACTCAATAACAGCAGCAAAGTAAGGGATTCCGTAAAGTGTTGCGGGGCGTGTAAGCCCCACAAACAAAGAGTCTACTTGTATAAGTTCGCTCTCATCGCTCATTATTACGAAGCTGCTGCAATGATGTAATCAACAATAGCTGCACCACCAAAGATTAATACAATACCGATAACAATATTAACAACCCATGACCATTGCATTTTCCCGAACATCGCTAAAACACCAGAAATGATGATTGCGATAATTGCTAAGGTTCTAGTAAGTCCACCAGTAAAAATCTCTAAAACTTTGTCAGCCGTGTCATCCCAAGGCGCTGCAAACGCGACTTCGGGAATCAGAAAAGCAGCCGCCAATAAAAATATTGTCCATAATTTACTTTGTTTCTGTCCATGTGAAGATTTCAAAATATACTCCTGTTGTATTTAGTGATTTAAGTCGGTATCAAAATGCACTGACTTAATATTGGTTAGGTTTCCAAATAAGCTTTTATTAAAATCATTATTCATAATGACTTCGATTTGTGGAATGGGTGGAAACTTTTCTACCATATGCTTTGCTAGTCGCTGGCTATCAGCCCATTCCTTAATATCCCCTCTTGCCGTTTCAATAACGCAGAGAGCATCTTTCCATGTGAGCTTTGCTACTAATATAAATTTACCCTCCTTTGTTTGTATGATGACTAACTTCTCTACAGCTTCATTATTTGCAAAGTCAACAAATGCGATTTCTGTTACTCGATCAATCCCCTCAATGTTCTTGATAATGTTACCACGATTTATTATATCTTGTATTGTCATTATGGAGTGCTTTGTTCAAAAAGTTAAATTCATTCCCGAATTTTCTTTTAGTTTAATGTTCCTCATCCTCCTGAATAGGAAGCCCATACAACTATTCACTTACTATAAATAAAGATATCTTCTTCTTTATAGGTGTTTAAATTATGAAAGTAGATATTTTCTTTCTCGTAATGGCTTGAAGAATATACATTTTCTTCTGGCATATCTTTTTCAGGGGAAGATACTACAGGTTGGATGATACTTTGTGTATTTGTCGGAAGAGAATTAGCAATTAGATCTGGCACGACTACTGTGCTTTGCTGTGCGTTATCTAATACTTTTTGAACGTAACCATTAGAATACCCCGCCGTTCTTGAGCCGGTGTTGTATTCTGATATTGCAGCCTGCAAAGCATCCTGTTGATTTAGCCCGCTGTTTAAAGCTCGATGGTAATTGTCCGTTAATATTTCCGCTCCTACTTTAATATTCAAGCAAGGGTCTAAGCTATCACTAACAGAAAGTTTAAATTTCTTTCTATTTTCGGTGCTGATTTGAGCAATTCCAAGATCTAGATTGTTCTGCCCTTCTTTCTCAAGCCATCCAATAACTTCTATTGCTTCAGCTTTTGATGTGGGTTGACGATCAAGAATGTAATCACCGTTAATGCCAATAGCATACGGGTTAAACCGCGACTCTTGCTCTACAACAGCCGACATCGTTAGAACAGACACATTAGCGGCACAGTCGGCCATTAACTGGGGGAAGTCCATCCTATGCTGCCCTTTGACGAGTGAAGAAACTACGCCTAGTTGTCATTTAATTAATCCTTTAATTTAAACGGTCACTATATGATATTTTGTTAAACAAATTAATGCAACTTGTTCAACGTGCTTTTGTATATTAGTTTTTCTTTAACTTACCCACATATTAACTACATAGTTCGCTTGCCTTGAATGGCTGCTTGTATGTTATTAATGTGATGGATAATTTTCAGGAGTTGTTTTTGCTAAATATTGTCTTGCAGTAGCCAATAAAAGCAGCGTTATGATTGTCTAAGGGTTGTTGCCCTGTACTTTCCCACATGGCTCTCCAATCAGCTTCTAATCCATAGATATCTATATTGGGTGCTGCCTGCTTACCTTTCTCTATAGCCCATGACGCAAGAGGCGGGAGTGATAAGCTGCTTTCTTCTTGCTTGTCTGTTTTTGCGCTATAAACTTCTTGGAATCTTTCACGCGGATAGAAAAATACTTTGTCTGTCTCTTTTTCAAAAAACACATGATAATCGGGTAAGTGATCATGTTCTGATAAAAACTTAACCGCTCTTCTAAACTCACGAAGTACAGAGCGTGAGCCTGATTTGTGGTGAAGGGTTGTTACAAAAATTTCCCATGAGCTTTGCTTCCCTGCATGTTTACGGGCTAACTCATAAATACGCCTTTCAATAGGTTTTTTTAGACGGAAATAATCTCTATTTAAAGTTAATACATCGCGTTGTTTGATGGTGCTCATCACCATGTCAGAGAGTGTTATTCTTAATTTTTCAGGCTTTCCGGTTTTCTCATTGGTTTTGAGTGATGCTTTATCAATTAGCCCTTGCCATTGATCTATCATCGCTCCATCCATAGATATATTTGTTCTAAATCTAGTGCCATCGAGCCGGTCTAGGCTATCCCTTAAAGCATCGTAATCTCTTCCACCTGTGCCTCGTTGGGTGAAAATAAAAAAGGCATACGGATCTATTTCAACCTCTTTTGGTGGTTCTTCCCCTTCATCAATGGCGGCAATGATATTGCTAATGGCATAGATGATTAAATCTTTATCGTAGATGGTCGGAAGACCTTTCACACTTGGACGGAACTCTATCCATTTGTTTTTATGCTCATAGCGTCTAACTTCGCGATCAGGTTTTTTAGAGAGTGAATAAAATGGATATTCCATCGAGGGCATATCGTCTTTTATTATGACATCGAGTGCGTCAATGACGAATAGATCCTTTTGAGGATGCTTTAATTTCTTTAATTGATCTTTCGACATAGGTAAACCAGTCATTCTTAAATCCCTTTAGTGAGCCTAATTCGCGTAAACATCAAAAGTCTCCCTGACTTTGAGTATCGATCCGTAACCCTTTGAAATCATTTCACTCGGGAATTACACACGCGAAGTCACATTATCGGGAATTACACACAAAAAGCAAGTAATATCGGGAATTACACACGCGACATTTAAAATCATTTAAAGATAATAAGTATTATCTCCTTCAGCCTTCGGCTATTACACACGGCTACTCGGGGATTACACACGTTATAAGCCCTACTTAATGGTTTTCATGGCGATTAGCTTTGTTATTACTTGCTAAGGCGTTGATTTAATAGCTCTGCGCAACCAAAGCGTAATAATCCTTACTTATATAGGGATTCGGCTATTACACACGGCTACTCGGGGATTACACACGTTACCGGCTTGACTCAATAAGGGGGAAGGCTAAATATGCTAACTACAAACAAGTTAACCCACTGAATACAAAGGGTTTTTATTTTCGTTAGTTACTAGCATCTGGTTTTATTGTTTTTCGGCTATTACACACACCGACTTCGGCTATTACACACGTTATTGACTTAAATGACTAGAGATAGCGCTACTTCAGCCCCTCTGTTACATTGCTTTAGCTTGTACCCATGAGCTTTAAAGTTTTTCGGGAATCACACACGCCGACTTCGGCTATTACACACGCTTTGAAGCTTACTGCCCAACCTTCGTAAAGCTTGAATTGACCTTTTACGACCAAGACTATTAAATATGCTTATTAGGTTAGGCGCTAAAGCACCGTTTTTATTGAGGTAGCTACTGTGGATAAACTGTAGATAGTCTCGGCTATTACACACGGTGGCCTCGGCTATTACACACGCTTTTTCGGGGATCACACACGGTCGTCTCGGGAATTACACACGCTACCTTTTGATAATGCCTTGAAAATCAATTGCTTACGCGTCATTTTTTCACCTTAACACTATACTTAACACTAGATTAACTCTAAATATAACTCTAAATACCACAAAAAACTGTGGATAAAGGCCTCTTTACATTGTAAACAGAGCTTCTATTACGACTCCAAGCTGATTTTACTGCGCTACGCTTGCAGCTCAATAAGATGAATGCCTCCGGCATGATTAATCTTTCCTATGGAAAATACCCTAACCTTCCCCCTACCGCTTCGCTATAGCCTTAGTTAATGAATTGGCAAAGCCAATGCCAATTTTAAAGGCGCTATGCGCCTAAATCAACAATCTAGTATTTACACAATAACCAGTTCAAAACAAACAGATCCAAAATGGTTTTTAGTGAGGGAGTCGGTAGGATTTCACAGCATTATATGAACGGAAAGAATGAGCTATTTATTTAGGTAAGGAGCTGGGGCGCATGTGTTCGGGCGCACCCTCTCACATATTAAGATAAATAAAAAAATGAGGGCATTTTTTATTTGCTTTTTTATTTGGTGCCAACTCAAAAATAAGAACTCAACATCAAACAACCCTTTAGCCTGAAAGACATTTTCTGCAATACAGATCCCCCGCCCTCTCCACCCAAGATCTTATAAAGTATATAAAGCATATAAAGTATATAAAGTATATAAAGTATATAATCGCGAACCCTGCCCCAGCTAATAGAAACATATAAAATATATAGTTCTATATAAAGTAATGAGATGAATTCAGGCTAATAAAACTATTAGAATGTATATTTCTATATAAATATATAGCAACCATGATTGTATTGAAACTATTAAAATTAAAGTAAATATTAATAGTATATAAACAATACAAATAATTAAAACTAGACTAACAATTAATTATATTAAAACAATATAAACAATTAGAATTAAGTAAGTTAATAGTTTTATTAAAATGTAAGGTTTAATAGCATCATGAAGCAATCAACTTAGTATGTAAACTAATAGTTATATTAATTGTAATAAAACTATACTAAATATTACTATCTAGTGTTATAATAGAATCATTAGTTATATTATAATTAATGATTTGGCAACTATTCTGAATATAGGACGATGAATATGATTATTTCTTTTTTGAACCAAAAGGGCGGATCAGGAAAAACAACTCTTGCTAGAGCTTTGGCGGTAGAGTTTTTAAATAATGATTGGTCAGTACACGTTGGAGATATGGACGTTTCACAGAAAACAGCATTTAACTGGGCTGGGAGAAGGGCAGAGGCCGGTATAAAGCCAGAAGTTGAAGTTGCTTTATACCGTGAGCCAAAAGCAGCGCTTAAAGCAGCTGCGACTAATGATTTACTGATTATTGATGGTAAAGCTTTTGCTGATACTCACGTTTATGATTTTGCAAAGCAGTCTGATTTAATTGTTATTCCTGTTGGTGTATCAGCTGATGATCTAGAGCCGTCTTTAAATTTGGCTATGGAGTTAATAAATAAAGGGATCAATAAGGATTCTATTTTATTTGTTGTTTCTAAAGTTCCAAAGAATGGCGATAAAGAGGCCATGGCTACTCGTAGTTCAATTGAAAACTGGACGTTTAATGTTGTGCAGGGTTGGATTCCTATTCAAACCTCATATAGTCAAGCAATGGATATCGGCAAAACAATACATGAAACAAAATTTAAAGAATTAAATACAACTGTTGATCGCATTATTCAGCAGATTGTAGATAAAGCGCTTTTACTGAATAGTAATAAATAAAGGAAATATAATGGCTAAAATTACAAAACCAGATAATAAGGCAAAGCCTACTATTGAAATGACTTCTCAACTTCCGCCAGATGCGAAGGAGAAGACAACACCGCTGCAATTTCCTGTAGGGAAAACACAGAAAGCAGACTATAAAGCGTATGCAGCGAGTCGTGGAATATCAATGGCAAATCTCTTTATAGAAATGTTTGATTTCTATAAAGAACATCATCAATAGTTATCCATCATATTCATAGTGTATGAGCGGCCATCTAAGGCAAGCGATCTACGCTGTTAATATGTGGGTAACTATATTTTTAAGGGCTGCCTGTTGAAAAAAACAATGGCAGTTATCCATCATATTCATAGTGTATGAGCGGCCATCTAAGGCAAGCGATCTACGCTGTTAATATGTGGGTAACTGCAAAATCCCTACTTGAAAAAAATCACCAAGCTAACAGCAATGTTTAATACTAATAAACTACTCAAGAAGATAAAGTTTCGTTTCTGCTGATATTTTAGCTTATTTACTTCGCTAGATATAAGGCTCTTATTGGCCTGTTTTAGCTCATTAATAATCGGTGATAGGGCAGAGAACGTTTCTTGTTCAATATGCTTTGATAAGGCTTCTTTTGTCTCTTCTGTGAATGTATTTATTGTTGATTTGTACTTTTCACCAGCCACAATCAATGCTTTAGCAGAAATTGTCAGGCTATGTTCAATTTTTGCTGCTTCTTGAATAACTTTATCTGTTTTCTGAATAGCAACATCAAGATCACTGAGTAATTCAGCGATCAATGCCTCTTTAATCGTTGTTGGTTGCGTCTTATCGTTCATACGATTAATTGCTGAAAAGGGCTGTAAATGCTGTATCAAGGTTGCTGTTTGCACCAACAGCAAGGCGCTGAAGTGCAAGCATCCTTAATGAGTTTTCTTTATCCTCTAATGTTGCACCTTTTTTGCGTAATTCAGCTTTATAGTCTGTTGTATCGGAAGCAACAATATCGAGAGTAGTATTAGCTTGTTTTAGTCCGTCAAAAACATCATTTTTAAGGACTAAAGCAGCCTTGTTGATAGTAAATGTAGGGCTTAGATGATGATAGCCGAACAGGGCGTTGAACTCGTCTAATTCTATTGAATCATCTAATTCGACGCTATTGAATAGGATTCGGATTTTGTTTGCTGGTACACCCATTTCAGAAATTAATTGAATAGTAGTGATCGTGTCTTTAATTTGTTTTTCTTGGCTTGTGGCCGGAATTACAAAGTAATCAAAATCTTCATGTGATCCTGAATATTGACGCATAAGGTTTAGAAAATCTTCCACATTAGAAGCTCCGACATCAATAATAGCGGCTTCAGCCAATAAGATATTATCCGTTAAATCATTGAACCTTTTGCCTTTAATTGTTTCGGCTTCTTCTATGTGAAAATCTTCAATTCCAGAGTTTAAATTTTCGACTGAAATAATACTAGCGTTAGCGATTCTGGGGCGGAGCATGTGAACTGAAATTGTTGTTTTTCCCACATTTCCCGAAATATTTAAAACACATATAATCATTATTTATTTCCTTATTTTGTTGATGCACCAATCTTGCTTAGAGCTTTTAGATCGATACTTTTTTTGCCTTCCTTTTTGACAAGGTTTTGGCTTGTCTTTATTGGCGGTTTATTTTGTTTTATGGGTTTTTCAATATTAAATTTTGGTGATTCTCCTTTAGTTTTTTTACGGACATATTTTAAAGTGTTTCTGAATGATTCTAACGTGAAATTAAAATTATCACTGTTTAATATCGCCACAATATCATCATGACGAACACCTGATGTAATAGCACTTTCAACATCTTCGATAATATCGTACAGGCGAGAAGCAGCTGATCGATTTGATGTTTTAGCAGCGAGCTTTAATTTTTTAGAAATTGAAGATTCAGTTGGCATAATAACTAATTATGCACCAATTTATTACCAACAACTACTAAAAAGTAACTAATTTCGTAGAAATTAGAGAAAAGAAAGTAATCCCAAGGGGATGCTCATGATTATAATTTTTAAAAGAGTAGAAGAGAGGAGGAGGGCAGGATAGGCTTTAAGCCACGTAAACGGAACACTATGCTATAGTGTCCTTATTCCTTGCCTCCTCCTCTTTTTTCATGGATTGATGAATGATCATAAAAACTGACTTAATAGATCAAGAAGAAACTAACCTTTATAAACAAGCTTTTGATAGCTCACAATTTAGCTCGAATTCTTCATTTTTGAGGCATGTGATTCGGGTTTACTTGTTAAGGGAAAAGCCATCAAAGAAAATTGCCAAGGAAATAAAGCCAGTAAATAAAACCGATCTAAAACTAGTTGAGTTTACAGTTTCAATTCCTAAATTCATTAGGAAGAAAGCTGATCAAGTTTCGCTAAGTTATGGACTTAAACCGACTGCATATATAAGAAACCTAATTACAGCTAATTTAACTAAAACACCTATGTTTACACCTGAATTAGTTAATGAACTTAGAGCTTCTAATAGAGAGTTAAACGCAATTGGGATTAACATTAATCAACTGACAAAAATACTTAATCGTTCTGCTGAACTTAAACTGAGGGATCGAGTGCATCACCAACATTTAATTGACATAAAAATAGCGATTGAAAAGCAAACTAAAGCTATCAATGAAATGGTTGCGAAAAGCAATAATGTATGGCGAATTGAGTAATGGGGATTATTGAAGAATCGTTGTCTTCTATTTTAGAAGGCGGTGTAAAAATGAAAGGCCGTGGCAAGCAGGTATACAGGCCGTTATCTAAAAACCATCGTGCAACGATTTCTATGCTGGCTTCAAAAACTCCTGAAGTCATGGCTAAAATAACTGGTTTTAGTCGAGGTGCTAATAATATTGCACCACATATTCTATATATAAGCAGGGAAGGAAACGAAGAGTTAGAGAGTGATAGGGGAATTATTTACAATGGTAAGGACGAAGTAGAGCAGGCATATTCTAAATGGATAGACGATCTTAATAATTTCCCCAAGCCAAGCAAAAAGCCTTCAAGAGAAGTTATGCATTTAATGCTTTCTATGCCAGCAGGAACAGACCCCGAAAAGGTTAAAAATTCAGCACGTATTTTTGCAAAGAAAACTTTTAGCGAAAACCACGAATACTTATTTTCACTGCATACCGATACGCCACACCCACACGTTCATTTAGCTGTAAAAATGCTTGGCCATAATCAAGAAAGACTTAACCCACGGAAAGCTGACATTCAAGCATGGCGAGAAGGTTTTGCAATGGAGTTAAGGGGGCAGGGAGTCAGAGCTGTAGCTTCAAAGCGACGAGCAAGAGGCGTTGTAAAAAAAGCAGTTAATAACACTGTTCATCATATAAATAAAGGTGATGATACCCATAAAAAAAGAGTAGCTAATGTAACAGCGCTGCAAATGAAAGATGCTGTAGACGAGTTGGTGTTACGCTCTAAAGGCAAGACTGAACCGGTTAAACCTTGGGAAGAAGCTATTAAAGCTAATCAAACTGATGTACATAAGTTATATGAAACAGCTATTAGTGAGCTTGAAAAAACAGGGAAAGAAGATGATGGAAAATTAGCTTCTGATTTGCGAAAAATAAAGTCTGACTTACCAAAAAAAATAACTACTCAGCACATGGAGAATATGCAAAAAGCACAGGCGGATATTTTAGGGAATAAACCAGAGAAAGTAATAGATAAAATAAAAGATATAAGCCTTAGTCGATAAGAAATGAGTAAGGCTTATATCTTGGTATTCTACCTGCTAATAATAATAGCTTGTTCCGGCTTGCTGGCCGTCAACAAAAACATCAATGTATCGTTTTGTTTGGCAGGCTAAACTCGGACATTTACCATTTTTGACCCAGCCGCCTGATGATGGGACACAGCCGCCAAATATACCGCCGTTGCCTCCGTATGGAAACCCAGACCCTGTACCTGTACCAAAAGGCCCACACGATTTAGGTGGAATGTAAGTCACTTGCCCTTGTTTATATGACATATTACTGCTTTCTACAGCGCAAGAACTAAAGTTTGGTAGTGGGCTTTTATGGTGTTTAATTCGGCTTTTCATTGCAGATTTTGCCCCACCGCAACCAGAGGGAAAGCCTCCGGGGAGGCAAAGCCAGATTGCGCACTCATCTTGTGAGGCTGACAAAACGGGTGTTGAAAAGGCTGTAGCAAGGAAAATAAACGTGATTATTGTTGTGATGTATTTCATGTTATTGATCTCCGTATCAATATGAACATAATTATATTTCAATATAAAATATATTGAAATTCAATATAACTTATAATGTTGTTGGTGGATAATAAATTTTGTACAAAAGTGCAATAAAAATAATTATCACTACCTGAGATAATACCAGTGAGCATGACGCTCATTTTTTTAGACGAATAAGGATTTATTCATGAATAAAGTTGTAATTTCACTAGCAGCGCGCAGCTAATACAGCGTTTACATTGCCTTGTATCTTTTCAATTCGTTTCCCCCGAACACATTCCCACAAGTTAACTGGGTACTGTTGGTCCCACACTGTCATTAACATACGTTGAGATTTGCTCATGGTGTAGCGGGGGTAGGTTTTTTCCATATAAATATAAGTTCGTGCAATGCGTCCACGCGCACTTTTAGGCGGCTCTGCTTTTCGCTTTGAGATCTTCATTTTGCAGCTGCCAAAATCTGATTTTTCACCAGCTAACATCGTAAAGTTATAATTACTACGCAGTGCATTAACAGCACCGATTGCAGGGTATAAATTATAGAGATCACTCTGCATAAACCGATATTCTTTATTGATCTTACTTGCACAATTTCTACCCTTAAACGTCTTGCCTTTTTTGGTAACACAGTTAGGGTGTCCATCGCGCCACTCGCTAAACGTGCGGCCAAAGTTTTCAGCAGGAACTACATGTTCCCACTCCACACGTTTAGCGCGTTTCTTGTATTTAGAAGACTGATAGCCGATCGGTAGTGTGATGTTTTTCTTTGAATCAAATACTGCACTGCAATAGAGTGTTACGCGGTTATCAAAATAAACGCTCTTCATAAGTGATTTTTTGGCTTTGCTAAATGACTCTATTGGTGCAGCAGCACTTGCGCTACTCAATGCCATTGCGATTATTAATACGGTAAGTTTATTCAAAATATAAATTAATTTTTATTAGGTGTCTGAGATTGTTTGTTTACATTTTTCACATTTTCTTGATTGTTCAGGGGGCCGCCCGTGGATTTTTAATCGCGCTTCTATATCATATTCCCAACATCGAGGGCAGCAGTTAACAGGTACTGTCTCACCTTTACTGTTTATTGCTTTAGTCATAGAGCATTTCCCTTCCCTTGTTCTGTTGAATTAATTAGTTGAAGATTGATAGCGGCCAAGCAATAGTTTTAAGGACTTGATTATCGTGA
>CAJWBJ010000019.1 GCA_913020495.1 uncultured Oleiphilus sp. | reverse complement strand
GAGACCGTATCAAATGATGGCATGCTATACTCCTTCCAGACTAATAATTAAGTTAGCGCATTATATAACTAAGGAAGAGCTAAACAAGCCTTCCACCTGATTCTTAAACATATAATTAAGAACAGGCCCAATAAAAAATGCTCAGTAGCTTATTTTCTCGATGTAGGGTCGGCAGTCGAATATTAAAAACGTAGGGTTTTTCGTAGCGCCAACCTGTAGGGATAAAACACTGAGATAAGGACTTTATACTATTATGAATTTAGATCTTTCTATTGTTGTTGTTGACGACACAAAGTTCAGCAGCACCATTATTGGAAAAACTCTTTCAAAAGCCGGATACCGAGATATACGCATCGCAAATGATGCGATTACCGCCCTAAAAATGATGGACCAACGTAAGGCAAGCGTATTAATTGCCGATTGGTTAATGCCTGAAGTTGATGGTTTGGAACTGACTTTTCGTGTCCGTCAAATGGATGAGTTGTGTAACCATTTCACTTACATTATATTGCTCACCGCAAAAGAAGGTACCAGCGCACTCAATAAAGCATTTGATCAGGGCATTGACGACTTTATATTCAAAGCCGAAATGTCTAAACAATTGCTACCCAGGGTTTTTGCAGCAGATCGCATGGCCGATCGCCAAAATTCGATGTTAGCAGCTAACCAGTTATTACTTGAAAATAATCGTCACCTTGAAGACAGAAATATTGTCGATATCGAAACAGGTATTGGTAATATGCGTCATGCAAGAGATTCTTTAAAAAGCATGCTCAAACATACAGAATCAAGAGGTGGTGCGACCAGTTATATGCTTATTAGCATTAAAGACTGGGAAAAGATCAAAAAACAGCATAATCATATGACATGTGATGAGCTTGCTCTTGGTATTTCTCGTCGCCTACTCAGCTTAATTCGCCCACTAGATTCACTTTGTCGTGTTGCCGAACACCAGTATGCGATCATTGCACATTTTTCGCACATTGATCACTGCACACTTGGTTCGTACCGCCGCATTCATGACGGATTAAATCACAAATCTTTTAGAACCTCTTCAGGTTATATCTCGATTAAAACCGCCACCAGTGTTTGTACGATTGACGACCAGACACCATCACCAGCCATTGCCGAAATTGAAAAAGGCTGCCAACACCAGCTAGTCAATGCAATTGAAACAGATACTATTTCTATTTCACGCTGGAAAAGTGACGAGGCATTAAGCGCTTCATCGTAAAGCCAGATTTTCTATGTCTAGAAAAACCAACAACAGCTCCCCCAACGGAAATATTTACGTGGGGGAGCTCAATTACTGCAATAAAAACCATAACCCTCCCTCTTTTGAACACTCATGAAATTAAGTACACTGCCCGCCTGACTATTCCATATACCATCAATTCACGATAATGGTGCACAATGAGTTTTTCATCTTTAGGTCTTCATCAACAACTTGTCACCACCATTACCGATCTAGGCTACTCTGAACCGACACCAATTCAATCAGCAGCGGTTCCTGAAATATTAAAAGGCCACGACATCATGGCCAGAGCACAAACAGGCACAGGAAAAACGGCGGCTTTTGCACTCCCTTTAATACACAACATTCAAGAATCATACAAAATACAAACACCCTCATCTTCCGATGAGTCAAGCCCAAAACACTTACAAACCCTCGTATTAACGCCGACCAGAGAGCTTGCCCAACAAGTATTTAATAGTTTCGAAAAATACGGAAAAAAAACAGCGATAAAAAATGCCATTGCTTATGGTGGCGTGAGTATCAACCCACAACTGGAAGCACTCAAAAATGGCATAGACATTCTTGTCGCCACACCCGGCCGGTTACTCGACTTGATCTTTAGAGAGGCCATTAATTTAAGCCAAATCAAACAGATCGTTTTTGATGAAGCTGATCGTATGCTGGATATGGGTTTTATTACCGATATCAATCGCATTCTCAAAGTCATCCCTGATGATCGCCAGACATTATTGTTTTCAGCCACTTTTGACGATGCCATATTCAAATTAAGTAAAAAGCTATTAACTACCCCGAAGTTAATTGAAATTGATGAAAAAAATACCGCTGCAAGCCAAGTTGAGCAAATGGTTTACGCGGTGGATGAAGACAGAAAACGAGAATTAACATCTTACCTAATTGGTTCAAAAAACTGGCATCAGGTACTGATATTTACTCGTACCAAACAAGGGGCCGATGCACTCGCCAAAGAAATGTGTAAAGACGGTATAAAAGCGCAAACCATTCATGGCGATAAATCCCAGGGAGCCAGAGAAAAGGCCCTCGCAGACTTCAAAGATAAGAAAGTTCGCGCCTTGGTCGCCACTGATGTGGCTGCCCGAGGCTTGGATATTGACCAGCTTAAATACGTCATCAATTATGAACTCCCTTACATCGCAGAAGACTACATTCATCGCATCGGCAGAACGGGCCGTGCAGGCAATAAAGGCTTGGCGATTTCGCTATTAAGTGTCGGTGAAGAGTATTTACTAGAAGAAGTAGAAGCAGTACTCGATGCTCGCTTACCCCAACAGTGGCTTCCGGGCTACGAACCAGATTTAACGAAACAGGCACCTACCTCTCGAAAGAACAGTCGAACAGCACAAAAAAACAGACGAAAAAACCGAGCCTATGGAAAGAAAAAACCTAAATAATATCCTTACGTACGATCACGATAGATCAGTTAAAGCTGTAAATCTGCCACTTTGTGCTAATCTAATTGGTTAAGAATCCAACAATTTGACTGACCTGTGAGCCCTTTTATGAAACATTTAATCATCATATGCCTGCTTACATTACTATCTTCACTCTGCTCAGCTAAAAACTATACCTTATTAACCGCTGGTCCATCTAAGATAATGGCGGGTGAAAAAAGTGCCGAGAACTTTTTTAATGAAATTGTAGAAGAAGTTTTTTCTCGCAGTAATTTAAAACTTTATATTAAAAAAGGCCCCTGGATTCGCAACCAGAAAAAAGTAACCGAGGCCGCTCCCGACAAAGGTTTGGTTATTACCCCGCTTACCCGAACGAAAGATAGGGAGTCATCATACGATTGGATTCTGCCCATTTATAAATACAAACTTACTTTTATTACCAATGACCGATCGATCGATATCACAAATCTTGATGCCCTCAAAAACTTACCCGTATGCGCGTTTAGAGAATCACCCGCGGAATATAAATTAAGAGATTTAGGTTTTACAAAAATCCGAACCAAAGTACAGGAACAAAAATGTTTCCAAAGCTTAAAAACGCAAAAAGGAAAGGTCATGCTGGCTCATGGTAAAACTGCTGCAATAAAAGGCTTTAAACTCATAGGAGGCAACCCGGATACATTAATATATGGAAAATCTTTTTCCGAGAAGACACTCTATTTAGCTAGCACTAAAAATGCGATCCCGGATACGGATAAGAAAAAACTCAGGGATGCATTCGAATCAATAAAAATTGATGGTACTTATAATAAGATTTTCGTCACTTACTAACGGTGTCAAAGATTAAATGCGGCAAAATTACCGTCCAGCCTAACAAGTATGCCTATCATTCACCGCTATACTTTTGAGCAACTTAGCTATAAAAAAAGCAGTCGAATTTATGCCGCAGCTTCAGGGATACACTCTCAAAGAAACGCTTTTTAGTAATAATAATACCGAGGTATTCCGAGCCAAACGCGACAGTGACGAGCAGTCAGTTATTGTTCGCACTCTTTCCGAAATGAAAGTTGGTAAAGCACCCCGCAGCCAGCCCGATGAGGCTATTTTAGCGAAAAGGCGGTAGGTGCGCGCAAACATAAAAGGCTAGAGGGTAGCTTCCTCAATAAGAAGCCGCATATACGCCAGCAGTTTATGGTTTATGCAAAACTATTGTTGAAACCCCGGTAGAGTCCATATACCGGAATCCAGCGCTTATATGACTGTTAGACATAAAAATAATGGAATCAGGCTAAAGCGCACACAGGAATGACAGCGTTATTGAGTCAAGCAGCTATTATGCAATGCTCTCAGAATAAACGTCTCTTACAATTTTGGTCTGTATTTTTCAATAATTATATTTGACCTTATACTAGCTGTAAGGTTTATGCTTACCTTATCGATCAAATAAAGTTCGCTTATCAGCATAACTTTAAAGGGCAACCATTATGAATATTGGCACCGTTTCAAAGCTAACGGGTTTGAATGCTAAAACCATTCGTTACTATGAGAAAATCGAACTCATTAGCCCTGCCTCACGTTCAGATAATGGTTACAGACAGTACTCCGAGAAAGGTCTTGAGCAATTACGTTTTATACAACGCGCGCGTAAAACCGGATTCAATATAGAAGAGTGCCGCCAGCTTTTAGCTTTATTCAACAATTCGAAGCGCCATAGTCATCATGTTAAAGAGTTGGTGCTTGAAAAAGCCGACTTAGTTGAGAAACAAATTGAAGAACTAAAGCTAATGCATCGCTGCCTAATTGATCTGGCTTCTCAATGCCGGTCTGATGAAGAACCACACTGTGCCATTCTTGATCACTTGGTTGATCAGGGCGTTAATAATCATCAGGAGACGCCTCATGACGAAGGAACATAAACCCTACAGCTCAGATAAACCTGAAACAGCAAACACCGCACCCCATGCGTGCTGTTCAAAGAGCGCCCCTCCTGCTCCAAGCTGTCATTCACATGAAAGTGAAGCACAAGAGGCTAGCGCGAGTTGCTGCGAAACGTCTCCCGAAAAAACTGACTGGTTTTTATGGGTTTGCCTCGCACTTACAGCACTACTCTATTCGTTCGCCTTTGCCGATTTAGACCACAATACTTGGTACGGCGTTATCAGCCATAGCGTTCATGAGCTGATCAATACCATGTGGTGGAGTGTCGCATTAGCTGTCTTCTTTGTAGGCATTCTTAGCCGAATTCCACATGAGTTCATTATGTCTATTTTAGGCAAAGGCGGTACCGTGAAAGGCCTCTGGCGCGCCACGCTAGCTGGTGTATTGCTTGATCTATGCAGCCATGGAATATTAATGGTGGGCATGGAATTACGACGAAAAGGTGCTAGCTTAGGTCAGGTAATGGCATTTCTGATAGCCAGCCCTTGGAACTCAATTTCCTTAACGCTGATCATGATAGCGCTGATTGGCTTACCTTGGACATTAGCCTTTATTGCTCTGTCAATGGTAATTGCCCTTACAACAGGCTATTTATTCGATTATTTTGAACAAAAAGGCACCCTGCCCGCTAACCCTTTCGTTAGTGAAATCCCTGAGGACTTTAAGTTCTGGAAAGAGGCCAATAAGCGCTTTGCAACCGTTATCTGGGATCGCCACCTTTTTTCAGACATTGCGAGTACTGGCTTAACCGGCTCTAAAATGGTGATTCGCTGGCTTTTATTTGGGGTACTGCTCGCATCAGCAATACGGGGGTTTGTGGCGTTAGAAGACTTTCAGAACTACTTTGGCCCAAGTTTGATAGGCCTTGCTGCCACCCTCCTCGCAGCAACCATTATCGAAGTTTGCTCTGAAGGCTCGACACCCATTGCGGCTGATTTAATGACTCGCGCCAATGCGCCGGGCAACAGTTTTGCTTTTCTGATGACGGGTGTCGCGACAGATTACACTGAAGTGATGGTCATTAAAGATACGATGAAGTCGTGGAAGACGGCGCTATTTTTGCCTTTACTGACCGTTCCACAGGTTGTGGTTGTGGCATTGATACTGAATGGTTTTTAGCATCGCCATCATCCCCGATGATATTTCATTGGGGATGAATATTCTTTTGAAGCACGTCTTTAATATCAGTCTGAACCAGTTCTAATGTTTGCGTTGCATCTATAATTTTAAAACGCCCCGCATCAGCCTTCGCTCTTTCAAGATAGTTATTTCTGACATTATTGAAAAACGCGGACTCTTCTTCTTCAAAGCGATCAAGGGCACCTCGATTTTTAGCACGAGCCATACCGACTTCAATCGGCGCATCCAATAACAATGTTAAGTTTGGCCTAACATCACCTTGAACAAAATTTTCCAATAAGGCGACTTTCTCAGCAGCCACACCACGCCCACCAGATTGATAAGCATAAGTTGCATCTGTAAAACGGTCTGAAATAACCCAAGTACCGGCTTCCAAAGCCGGTAGAATTTTTTGATGTAAATGCTGAGCACGGGCTGCAAACATCAATAATAGCTCCGTTTCAGAGACCACCCTCTCTTCACGGTTTTTGATCAAAACCTCACGAATTTCTTCGGCCAAGGGCGTGCCACCCGGTTCGCGAGTCACAATACATTGAATGCCCTGCGCTTCCAGAGTTGTTTTTATAAATTCAATATTGGTGGATTTTCCCACCCCTTCACCACCTTCGATGGTAATAAATAAACCGCGTTTCACTGTATACCTGCTTAATTAGTTCAATTCTTAAATTTATAATGAGCTTAACACGACTAACTTTACTGTCATGCAGCGGTGTTCTTCAACCTGAACCTATTGTTTTTTACTCCATAACCATAAAGGGCTGGATTTCGGCTCAAAACACTACCGGAATGACAAAGGGTTTTGTTCACTGCGTAGAACGATAACCGGCTCGTCGTTTTAGCTGAAATTCTCTAACCGCTTTATTGTGCTGCGAAATGGTTTCTGAAAATTGATGGGTGCCATCCCCCTTTGCGACAAAATATAGACTACTGCCCTTTTGAGGGTTTACGGCGGCATGAATCGCTTCACGACCAACCATCGCGATGGGGCTAGGCGGTAATCCGTTGATCCGATAGGTATTATACGGCGTTTTTTCTTTTAGGTGCTTCCTGGTTATATTACCTTGATAACGCTCACCCAAGCCATAAATGACAGTTGGGTCAGTTTGAAGGCGCATATTTTTTTTCAAGCGGCGTATAAATACACCTGAAATTTCGCCTCTCTCATGGGCGGCACCGGTTTCTTTTTCAACAATCGATGCCAAAATCAGTGCGTCATAAGCTGTTTTTAAAACTAGATCCTTTTGTTTTGCTGCCCACTCTTCATTCAAAATAGCTTGAAGCCGTTTATGTGCACGCTTTAGGATATCTATATCGGTATCATTTTTATGGTAGGTATAAGTGTCAGGATAAAATTGGCCTTCTAAATGTTTTGCCGAAATACCCAGTGCCTTTAAAATTTCCGCATCCGACTTGCCTGATAAATGTTGCTTCAATTGTGTAGATTCTTGCAGTATTTGCTGCATCTGACGAAAAGTAGAGCCTTCAATAAAACGAATGTTATAGCTTATTTGTTTATTTGAAGTGATTAACTCAAATAAGGCAGGAACAGTCATACCAGCTGTTAATGAGAACTCACCAACTTTAATTTTATTTGAAAGCTGCTGATCCTTTGCATACAACTTTGCAACCCATGAAATGGAAGGGCTTATCACCTTCATTCTGGAAAGTTTCTGGAGTACTTTATTGAGTGAGTCACCTTGCTCAATATCAAGCGTGATATTTTTCAAGGGCAAATTCAAAGGTGTTTTCAGTTCACTTTGGTAGTAGTAAAAGCTGCTTGCTATTGCAATGAGAAAAACAATAAAAGTAAGAAGTATAAAGCGTAGTTTTGTCACGAAAAGAATTAATACCCTAACTGTTTGTTTAAATATTGCTGAATGGTTTTGCACTTGTTATGGCGTTCATATTTTTGATGTTCGCCATTCTGATCACGAACCGTTAAAACGGGCCACAAGCCAAAAACACTGTTAATCATCGCCAATCCGTCCGCTGATTTTAATCGATCTTTATCAATCACGCCTTGTTTAATTTCAAAACCAAGCGCTTTGTTATGCTCAAGTAGATACTGTCGTAATGTCCCTTGGACACCACAACTTTCTAATGAAGGCGTAAGCACCTGACTACCTTCAAATATCAACACATTACTTTTCAAGCCTTCAACCAAATTACTGTTATGGTCAAAAACCAAGCCTTCTTGTTCGCCATTTAGCTCTTGAGAAGCTAATACCTGATCTAAACGATTTAGATGTTTAATACCCGCCAAGGCCGGGTGATCTGGAAGCTGGTGTTGAATAATTTTTACTTGGATACCTTTATTACTGTATTCAGATGGGTATTCAGGAAGGTTAAATACCTGACTAATAAATGTACACTCTGCTGAGGCAGGAGGTAAATAGCCTACCCCCCCACAACCTCGGGTAACCATAATTTTTACTAAGGCATTATCAGTCAATTTATTATCCGCTAGTTGTGATAATACTTGTCCGATTGTTTTTTTGAACTCACGCTTCAGAGTTTGAGGTGCCCCTAATTTTAAGCGCAAAATACCACATTCGAACCTTGCCAAATGATATTTTATTAATGGAATTTTTCCGGCAACCACACGCATGGTCTCAAATATACCATCGCCATAGGCAAGCCCTCGATCTGCAATGGTTAATGCAGATGTTTCGATACCATTAACTAATGTGATGTGGGATTTTCTGTTCACAAGTAGCCTTCATTTATTTTGTACCGGAGTAGTTAACCATTATAGGCCACTATTTGTACTAGTACTTATTTTTATATGAGGCTACGCGCATAAACCTATTATCACAAGGCTACCAAAAACTACTTTGCGTCGTACGCCTGAAAGATTAGCGTGCCATTGGTGCCGCCAAACCCGAATGAATTAGATAAAGAGGCTTTAATTGTTGCTGGCTTGGCTTTATGTGCAACAAAATCCAGATCGCAACCGTCTTCTGGGTCATCCAGATTAATTGTCGGTGGCGCTATTTGATCAGTGATGGCCTTCACAGAAAATATCGCTTCAATTGCTCCCGCGGCACCTAATAAGTGACCCGTCATCGACTTGGTAGAACTAACAAGCAAATGCTCTGATTTACCGGCAAACAAGTCTGTGATTGCTTTACACTCAGCGACATCACCTAATGGAGTCGAAGTTCCATGAGCGTTAATATAGTCAATACTTTCAGCCTGCAGATTCGCATCTTTAAGCGCATTTTCCATAGAGATACGTGCACCCGACCCATCCTCAATCGGCGAGGTGATATGATGAGCATCATCACTCATTCCAAAGCCGGTTAGTTCAGCATATATCGTTGCACCACGCGCTTGGGCATGGCTAAGTTCTTCTAGTACTAGTGCACCAGCTCCATCTGATAATACAAAACCATCCCGCGCTTTATCCCAAGGACGACTCGCTTTTTCAGGGGCTTCATTTTGTGTAGAGAGTGCTTTAGCATTATTAAAACCGGCCATAGCACCGGGTGTCGTTGCCATTTCAGCACCACCGGCAATCATGACATCAGCATCGCCATAAGCAATCGTTCGCGCAGCATACCCGATATTATGCGTCCCTGTCGTACATGCTGTTACTAACGCGATATTAGGCCCCTTGAACCCATATTTAATCGCGACATTTCCCGATATCATATTGATAATGGAACTGGGTACAAAGAAAGGTGAGACGCGACGAGGGCCTGATTTAACATAGGTGTCGCGAACCGACTCTATCGTTTCTATACCGCCAATACCCGAACCAAAAGCTACACCGACTCGCTGTTTTTGCTCTGGCTTTAAATCAGCAATGCCTGCATCATTAATCGCCTGTATTGAAGCAATCAGGCCGTATTGCATAAAAGCATCCATACGGCGGGCATCTTTTTTCTCAATATAGTCTGTGACCTCTAGATTTGAAATCTGGCCACCAATTTTGACGCCGAAGTCTGCCGTATCAAAACGCGTAATTTCACTAATGCCACTTTGGCCATTAATGACATTATTCCAAGACTCAGAAACAGTATTTCCTACCGGCGATAACATTCCCATTCCTGTTACTACAACGCGTCTTTTTGGCATATTCACAACCTCATTTTGCAAAAAAAAACCGCCCAAAGCTTAACAAAGGACGGTTTTAGTATTTCCTATATTCTGCTTATTGATTCGCAATAATGAAATCAATCGCTTCTTGAACTGTAGAAAGCTTTTCTGCATCTTCGTCAGGAATTTCTGTTTCAAACTCTTCTTCAAGCGCCATTACCAGCTCAACAGTATCAAGAGAGTCAGCACCTAAATCTTCAACAAAAGATGAGGTATTTTGAACTTCAGTATCTTTAACACCTAGCTGTTCACAAACAATTTTCTTAACTCGTTCTTCTACAGTACTCATATTTTACTCTCTTTATTCGCTTAATATGCTATAAAAAATTACAGGTAACGACGTTCAAATATGGTCAATACCTTTTTAAATACTTATTGCGGCTAGTCTAGATGAATCCTGAGCGGTAAACAAGCAGCAAAACACCACAATTATGGCCATACAAAAGCTGTATATTGGCCATTCTTTATACTGTTTCCCCACCTAGCCCATGAACATTCCACCATTTACATGGATGGTTTCACCGGTAATATACCCCGCCTGTTTAGATACTAGAAAACCAACCAATGAAGCGACTTCTTCAGGCTGACCTAAACGCTTGGCCGGAATGCCATTTAGCATTTTATTTTTTACATCATCCGATAAATCCGCTGTCATACTCGTTTCGATAAACCCCGGCGCCACAGAATTTACGGTAATGCCACGACTACCAATTTCTTGAGCAAGCGAGCGACTAAAGCCTTCAACCCCAGCTTTTGATGCACAGTAGTTAGCTTGCCCTGGATTTCCCATTTGTGCGACAACTGAACTGACATTAACAATCCTTCCCCAGCGCGCCTTAGTCATTCCTTTTAATACCGCTTTAGAAACGCGATAAATTGAATTGAGATTCGTATTAATGACATCATTCCAATCATTTTCTTTCATTCTAAGCATTAAGTTATCACGGGTAATTCCGGCATTATTCACCAGTATTAATGGTGGTCCATACGCCTGAGTGACTTGTTTAACCCCTTCTTCTACAGACTCAGGGCTGGAGACATCCATGACAATACCATCACCATCCAATCCCCATTTTGAAAAATAGTGCGAAATCGACGATGCGCCGGCTTCTGAAGTTGCGGTTCCAATCACCGTTAAGGATTCATCCATAGCCAGTTCTTTAGCGATCGCCTGTCCAATCCCTCTACTTGCACCAGTGACAAGTGCAACTCTTTTTTCAATGGCCATGATATTTATTCTCTTTAGATTTGCTGAATTTGATTATTTAAATTCTATCGCAAATGTATTTCTAATTTCGCGCTTATTCTGAAAGTTCTGCCAAAACCTGAGCCATACTGGCCGAATCATTCATATTCATTGTTTTAACTGTTTTATCAATTCGTTTATTCAAACCTGACAATACCTTGGCAGGACCGCACTCAATAAAGGTTTGAGCACCACTATTTGCTAGAGCTGAAATTGATTGTGACCAAAGAACTGGGCGATGAAGATGGGCAATCAAGTTAGACTTTAGCTCTGATAAATTAGCTATTTCGGTTGCTGTCACATTCTGAACTACGGGGATCGATAAGGCGTTAAACTGAATTTTTTCCATCTCGGCAGCCAGTGATTCACCCGCAGGCTTTAATAAGTCACAATGACACGGAACGCTCACAGGTAACTTGGCTGCACGCTTGGCGCCTTTTTCTTTAGCCAAGCTCATCGCACGCGCTAAGGCTTCAGCTGCACCAGAAATAACCACCTGTCCAGGCGAGTTGTAATTCGCAGCGGCAACAACCTCTCCTTGCGCCGCTTCTTCACAAGCCAGCACAACAGAATCGTCATCTAAGCCAAGAATGGCTGCCATTCCACCTTCGCCCAATGGCACGGCATCTTGCATAAGGCTCCCACGCAAATGCACCAAGCGAACAGCATCTTTTAATGAAAGCACACCACTTGCAACTAAAGCTGAATATTCACCCAAGCTATGGCCGCAAACAAAATCAGGTTTAATATCAGTTTTTGACTCCCACACGCGCCACATTGCAATACTTGCCGTTAATACAATCGGTTGTGTAATGGCTGTTTGATTAATTCGCTCTTCAGGGCCATTCAAAGCAATTTCTTTTAGGTCAATACCGATCGACTCAGAAGCCTCATCGAATACTTGACGGGCAACTTCATACTCTTCCAATAAACTGGACATCATCCCAATACTTTGAGAACCCTGACCGGGGAACATAAATACAGTTTTCATGAATAACTCCTTACAATCGAGAGCTGAATTAACCCCAGCCCTGAATTAAATAATATCAGTGATACGACTTTTTAAATTAGAAAAGCACATCTTCAAGTTGACGATTGATTAATGCAGGAAGATTTGCCTGAGCTTCTTTGGCTGCAAGGTCTATTGCATGCTCAAAAGATGCAGATGAAGCACGACCATGACTTTTAACCAACACCCCCTGTAAGCCTAAAAAGATAGCGCCATTATGAGTATCTGGATCAAGCTGCCTCAAACTTCTAGATAACCAAGGCAACAAGAGTCGCCCCATTAATTTTTTATACCAGGTCTCTGTAAAAAACGCTTTAATGCCGTCTAGAATAATTTTAGCGGCTCCTTCTGCACTTTTCAGAGCAACATTACCCACAAAACCATCGCAGACAATCACATCAGCCACAGACCTGAAAATATCCCCACCTTCAACAAAACCAACATAATTAACAGCTTCGCATTCTTCGATTAGTGATGCAGCAAGACGAACTTGCTCATTACCTTTCATGCTCTCCCCGCCAACATTCAATAAAGCAACTTTGGGCTTGTCTATTTTTTTAATCGCTTGCGCTAATAATTGCCCCATCAATGCAAACTGTAATAAATGCTCTGAGGAGCTATCAACATTCGCACCAAGGTCGAGCACAAAGCATCCCCCTCCTTGAGAAGGGAATAATTTGGTAATTGCGGGTCGGTCAATACCAGGGTACATACGGAGAATTGAGCGCCCCATCATCATCAGTGCACCGGTATTACCGGCACTAACACATGCATCAGCTCGTCCATCACGAACCAGACCTAAAGCAACAGCCATAGAGGAGTCTTGTTTATTTCTAAGCGCACGAGAAGGCCGTTCATCCATAGATACGACAGTATCAGCATGGACAATTGAGATAGCGGGTTTATTTAAATTATCGGATAGATTCTTTACAGTCGGAAACAACAAAGCCTCCAATTTATCCTGGTTACCCACCAAGATAATATCGAAGGCTTTATTTTTTTGAAGAAAGGATATGGCAGCAGGAATGACAACTTCAGGGCCGTCATCTCCACTCATTGCATCGATCGCAATGGTGATACCTACCGCAGTCATCTTTTTTAGTCTTCAGCGATCTCAATTACTTTTTTGCCACGGTAAAAACCGTCAGCAGTAATATGATGACGCAAATGCTTTTCACCAGTTGTTGGATCAACAGACAGCGTTGCAGCAGTCAATGAATCGTGTGAACGGCGCATACCACGTCTTGAACGGGTTTTTTTACTTTTTTGAACAGCCATATTTGCTCTCCCAAGGGCATATCAATTCAATTTGCGAGCTATGAAAACACAGCCCTACTTTCGTTCTAAAAATTTATATTTTCAATCTTTTATCTTTAAAGCAGACAACACATCAAAAGGGTTTTCTTTCTCTTCACCTTTTTCAAAGTCATCACTTTCAGTTTCCGGCGCATGCTCATTATGACAATTGTCATGATATGCAAACATAGGCAAACTGAGTATTAACTCTTCTTCTATTACATCCGCGACGACAAGGCTATCTAAACTAACCAACAAAGGCTCATAGGCCCGTGGTAAATTCTGAGCCTGTTCATCATCAAAAACCATTCCAAGTGCAAACTGGGAACTGATGGGCTTTATAACCGGATTCAGACAACGTTGACACAGCAACGTCACCTTTGCATTTAATTCGCCATTCAAGACACGATAATTTTGCGCATCTCTGTCAAACTCTAACTTCACATCTACAGTGCCATTTGAGTCAACCAGTAATTCTACTAGTCTCGGCATCAATTTAATTGATAGACTCCCCTCTAGGATCTTGTTTTGATCCGCATATTTTAAAGGGTCAACCGTCTTGGGTAATGTGTGTTCAGACATAAGCGCGCAATTCTAGGGCCGCAACCCTTCATTGTCAAAGGAAATACACTAATTTATTACAATCTTATGAAGAGTTTTACGCAATAACACTATAATTCACATTATTATGCGCCAAGCACTGAACAATTCACTTAAAAAGTAGCCCTAATGAAAATCATTCTTGCTTCATCGAGTACCTATAGAAAAAATCTACTTTCCAAAATCATTACCGACTTTGAATGCGTTTCACCCGACATCGACGAATCACAACACCAGAATGAAACCTTCACTGCTCTTGCAAAGCGGCTAGCAATTGAGAAAGCTCAAACGATTGCCAAACAATCTCCAAATGCCCTTATTATTGGTTCCGATCAAGTTGCTTGCGTAGGTTCGACACAACTTTGCAAACCCCAAACAAAAACTAATACCATACAACAGCTATTGAGCTGTCAAAATAGAACAGCCTACTTCTATACCAGCATTTGTTTACTAAACAGCAAAACAGGCGACATTCAATCTTCAGTAGAACGCTATGAAACCCAGTTTCGTAATTTGAACGAACAGCAAATCACCCAGTATGTTGAGCACGAACCGGCCTACGATTGCGCAGGCGGCTTTAAAATGGAAGGCTTGGGCATTGCATTATTTGAAAAAATCAGTGGTGAAGACCCTAATACTCTGATCGGTTTACCACTAATCAAGTTAATTCAGATGCTCGAGAACGAAGGCATATGCATTTTATAGAGTGCGTCATACCTATGCCCCCTGCTTTAACGCATAGAGAAATTACCAATATTCAAAACACTCGCCATCGTTTTTCCGGCAGCCATCCCTAAAGTTTTAGTAAAACGCTCAAAAGGATCAGGCTGCGGCGTAAAATCAACAATCTCCTCCTCACCAACAATTTCACGAGCGACATAACCAGCACTCCCCAAACCATCAACAAAGCCTTTTTCCAAGGCTTGCTCACCATTCCAGATCAAGCCGCTAAACGTATCCTCGTCGATATGAAGACGATCGCCACGACCGTCCTTTACTTTTGCAATAAACTGTTCATGCGTTTTATTAAGTACAGAATTCCAAAACTGCACCTCACTTTCTTTTTCCTCACTAAAAGGGTCTAAGAAAGCCTTATGATTACCCGAGGTATAGAGCCGCCTTTCAACACCCAACTTCTCCATTGTATTGACAAATCCGAACCCTGAAGCCACTACACCAATTGACCCGACCAAACTAGCTTTGTCTGCATAAATCTGATCTGCTGCTGCTGCAATATAATAAGCGCCTGATGCACCAATATCACTAATCACCGCATATAAAGGGATATCAGGGTAAAGCACCCGTAGCCGCTTTATTTCATCATAAACATAACCCGACTGCACTGGACTACCTCCAGGACTATTAATTCGTAAGATGACAGCTTTGGAACCTTCCGCCTCAAAAGCCGCTCGCAACCCGGTTACTAGAAAGTCGGCACTCGCCTCTTCACTCGCAGCAATCACACCACGCAGATCAACAAGCGCCGTATAAGACTCTGAATCACTTAACTGCTTATCACCCAAGCCGTCCGCCATAACAAATAGTAATACGAACAGATAACCAAAGGTTAACATTTTGAAAAACACACCCCACCGGCGCGAGCGACGCTGCTCTGTCCCAAGCTGCATCATGGTTTTCTCGATTAACTTCCACTCTTTGGATGACGGGTTATTTGAATCCAAACTTGACTCCTAACAGGCTAAAATTAAATTAAGGCTAGTATTTCTGAAATATGATCAACTATTCTAAGTGGCTTATGTTTCTTGAGTCTAGTTACATCATGTACACCATAGCTAACACCCACTGAATCCATCCCGAATTGAGCTGCCATATCCAAGTCATACTCTGTATCGCCAACCATAAACATTTTTGATGGCTCCAGTGAAAAATGCCCCGCAATTTGCGCCAACATTAACGGGTTAGGCTTTGAAAGCGTTTCATCTGCACAACGCTCAATTTCAAAATAAGGCTTAAGCCCTGTTGCATGCAGCGCTTTATCCAGACCATTTCGACTTTTACCTGTCGCTACAGCAAGCTTTATACCCGACGCTTGGAGCTCACCAAGTGTATCCAGCACACCATCAAACAACATTCTTTGATCAATTTCTTTACCAAAAAAATAATGCGAGTAATGCTCTCGAAGAGTTTGTATTTCCCCATCAGTGAGCTCAGGATATAAAACCAGTAGAGCCTCACGCATCCCAAGACCAATAATATTTTTTATCGAGTCATAGCTAAGCGCAGGCAAACCGACCGCTCGCGCAGAGTGCTCAATACTTGCGACAATATGCGCCTCTGAATCAACCAATGTACCATCCCAATCAAACACAACAACTTCGTAATTACCACTCATACCAACTCAAACCTTTTTAAACACTCATTCATCACTAGCTAACAACGACATCATCTTCAAACTATCATTAAATACATCATCATAAGGAGCCTCAAAACATACCAACTCATCAGTTTTTGGGTGCGTAAAATGTATCTCTTTAGCATGCAACATTAAACGTGACTTCTCCATACCATAAAAATCATCTTTATCACGAGCCAAATACTTCACATCTCCAACAAGGGGATAACCAGTAAACATGGCATGCACTCTTATTTGATGAGTGCGCCCTGTAAGGGGCTTTGCCTCCATTAAGGTAAAATGCTCAGAATGGGTTAAAGCTCGAAAACGTGTCTGACTTGGTTTGCCATCTTGATGAACCAATACAACACGTTCACCCGACTGCATCTCGCTACGCTTTAAAGGTACATCTACAAATTTCCGATGTTTTGGCCAATTACCAAAAACGGCCAGATGATAAATTTTATTTACCTTCCCTTCTCTGAATTGAGCATGAAGGTTACGCAACGCTGAGCGAGATTTGGCAACAAGAATACAGCCT
The DNA here is from genome assembly GCA_913020495.1 of uncultured Oleiphilus sp. Classification (GTDB taxonomy): domain Bacteria; phylum Pseudomonadota; class Gammaproteobacteria; order Pseudomonadales; family Oleiphilaceae; genus PZPK01. The sequence continues at coordinate 30,665 of CAJWBJ010000019.1, read as the reverse complement.
GAAGTATCACGATCCAAACGATGCACAAGCTCTAAGAACTGAGTTTCAGGATAACGTGTACGCAGGGCTTCAATTAAACCAACATGAATACCACTACCACCGTGAACAGCTAAGCCGGACGGTTTATTGATAACCAACAAACATTTATCTTCAAATAAGACAGCCGTATCCAGATAGGATGCCAAAGACTGACTCACCCTAGGGGCACTGCTTGCCTGCACAACACCAAAAACAGGCGGAATTCGAACCACATCCCCTAATATCAATTTGCTTTCAGGCTTACAGCGCTTCTTATTAATACGCACTTCACCTTTACGTATAATCTTATAGATTTTGGATTTCGGAATACCCTTCAACTGAGTAATAAGAAAATTGTCAATCCGCTGGGTTTCATTCTTTTCTGTCACTGTAATAAATTTAACTTTCAAACAATTACTTGCGCCAGAGTTAACTTCACGACTTTCAGCTTTAGCCTCATGCACACTTCGACCCTTATCTACAGGTTTGACACTTGCACTTACTACACGCTTTTTGGCTTCAGCTCTGGAAATTTCAGCACTAGTACGAGCTTTTCTGTTTTTTTGAAACTTTTTAATGGGCATATATTGATTCAAATCGCTATTAAAGAGGAATTATTCGTATTGATAGTTTGCTGCATTTCTTATTAACTGCTATATTTCCGCAGTATTGTGCCAAATGAGCGTACTTTTTTATACTAAAAAATTACTTCTATATAGAAAGCTGGGCGGGAACAGGCGCCGGCAACACAATATTTGCAAGAAAACAGCAAGAGCGATAAGTAACGTAACCACAAAAAACAGAATCAAAATAATACAGAAAAATATAACAGGCATACTAATTATCTTGTCGCCAAGAAACGATTTAAATACTGTGATTCAAAATTACGAGGCCTATAGAGTTGTTTGAAAAGCAAACTCTCGATTTATTTAAGACTTTAGTAAGAATAATCACAGAAAAATTAAAATTCTTTCGGTACTCACTTAAAAAAATGAGCCGGGAGAGAAATTAAATACGTGGAAAGCCGCGTTAAGAAAACAGAATTTAAGCCCGTATGTCAGTTTATTGTTATTGCAGAGGCATAAGCAGTAAATACACATACCTTCGTAGCGTCACTCGGCCGCGCGCATTAAGTGCGATGCAATAAGACCCGGTTATAGCTACGAAATAGTAAGATAGAAAATACCTAAACGCTCATAAGGTGAGTAAGCACTCACCTATAAGTTTGATTTTAATCGATCCCACCACCTTTAATGGCTGGGTATTGGTTAACTCTCCAGGCATTATTTTCATCTATCTCCTCTGTTTTCTTTTCCTTAATGCTTTCCATCACTAACTGGAAAATGTACATGAAAAGAATGCTTATTAACGCGACTCAAAGTGAAGAGTTACGTGTTGCCTTAGTTGACGGCCAAAAACTCTACGATCTGGATATTGAAGCAGGGTCAAGAGAACAAAAAAAATCCAATATTTATAAAGGGAAAATCACGCGCGTTGAGCCTAGCCTCGAAGCTGCATTTGTTGATTTCGGCGCTGAACGCCACGGTTTCCTTCCATTAAAAGAAATTTCAAAAGAATACTTCAACCCTTCTGCTGGTAAAGGCCGTGTCAATATTCGCGACGCAATCCGTGAAGGTCAAGAAGTCATCGTTCAAGTAGACAAAGAAGAGCGCGGCAACAAAGGCGCCGCATTAACCACTTTTATCAGTTTAGCTGGCCGATACCTTGTTTTAATGCCTAATAACTCACGCGCAGGTGGCATATCCCGTCGCATTGAGGGCGATGAGCGCAGCCAACTAAAAGATGCTATGTCTGGCTTAAACACCCCTAAGAACATGGGCGTTATAGTACGTACTGCTGGAGTCGGTCGCACAACAGAAGAACTTCAATGGGATTTAGACTATTTACTTCAGTTTTGGGAGTCTATTACCAGTGCATCAAAAGATCGCCCGGCACCATTTCTGATCTACCAAGAAAGCAACGTTATTATTCGTGCTATTCGTGACTACCTAAGACAAGATATCGGCGAAGTACTTGTTGATGCCCCACTAGTTTTCGAAGACGTGCTTAACTTTGTTCGCTCAGTAATGCCTGCATATGAAAGCAAAATCAGACTTTATCAAGATGAAACACCTTTATTCAACCGCTACCAAATCGAATCTCAGATCGAAACAGCCTTTCAGCGTGAAGTAACCTTACCTTCTGGCGGATCAATCGTTATAGACCCAACTGAAGCTCTCGTTTCTATCGATATCAACTCGGCAAGAGCAACAAAAGGCGGCGACATTGAAGAAACCGCATACCAAACAAACCTTGAAGCCGCTGAAGAAATTGCACGCCAGTTACGCTTACGGGATATGGGCGGTTTAGTTGTTATCGACTTTATCGACATGGGGCCAAGCAAGAACCAGCGCGATGTTGAAAATCGCATGAAGAAGTCACTGGAGCTAGACCGGGCACGCGTACAGGTTGGTAAAATCTCTCGCTTTGGTTTACTTGAAATGTCGCGTCAACGCTTACGCCCTTCTTTGGGAGAAACACGTTCTGAAGTATGTCCACGATGTAGTGGCCAAGGCACAATTCGGGATATTGAATCACTTGCTTTATCTATCATGCGTATTATGTACGAAGAGGCTTCCAAAGATAAAACCAAAGAAGTTCAAGCAATTTTACCCGTATCTGTTGCCACATTTTTACTAAACGAGAAACGTAAACAGATATCAGAAATTGAAAAACAGCAATCAATTCGCGTCATTATCATTCCTAACGAAGCGATGGATACTCCTCACTATGAGCTAAAACGCATTCGTGATGATGAACCTGAAGGCGGTGAAGATAAAGCTAGCTACACCATCAAATCCGATCGCAAGGAAAGCGCACCACGCACCACGGTCGCCCAGAAAAAAGAATTTGTTCGCGAAGAAGCAGCGGTTAAGTCCATTACTCATACTAAACCTGCGCCAGCAACACCACCAGAAACGACAAACTTAAATAGCAAAGCTTCTAACACCAAAGAAGAGCTGAGCTTGATGAAAAGGATCAGCTCTAAGTTTTCAGCAATGTTTAATAATGACGAGAAAGCTGCCAGTGTTGCGAGTGAAGCTCCTGTACGCCAAAACCAGCGCAGCCCGCAAAAAAGCGCTCCTCAAGGCAACAGGAACCAAGGAAACAGGGGGTCTCGCCAAGGCCAAGCTGAGCGAAAATCCTCACAACAGAACCGAAACACCAGAACGAACACCAACGACAACCAGCGTAGAAACGAACCAGACAACAGAAACCAGGATCGAAACAAAAATCGCAATCAATCCCGAAACCAAAACCGCAACGAGCGAAAGCCTTCAGAGCAATCAAGGGAGCGAAAAACGACAGAAACACAGGAAGTAAATACAGCAAACCAACGCCCCAGACGTAACCGAAACGGCGGACATCAGGCCAAGAAATTTGAAGAGAAGCAAAAGCCAGCAGCCATAGTTGAAAAAGCACAAACTAAGCCAGAAGTTGTGGCTGAAGCAACTAAAGTAAAGAGCCCTGAGCCCAAAAAGGTGATTAGCGAACCGACATCACTTCCGACACCGTCGACTGCCGTAACACCTGAAACCAAACCTCAGACTACGACACCTGAAGTAAAGTCGCCTGAAGTAAAGGTTGAAGTTGAAGCAACTAGCCCTAGCGTTAGTACTGAAACAACGACAGATGAAACTCAAAAGACAAATACGCGTAGACCTCGAACCAGAAATCCACGCCGTAACCGTCAAAGAGTTGGCAGCACTCAAGTAAACACCGCAGAAACGAGCCATACAAACAGCTCAAAACAAGCACCCGAACCGTCTCCTAAAAACCAGGAGCAAACTTCACCAGCTAAATCTGCAGAAAAACCTGAGAGCAAGCCAAACGCAAACCAACCAGCACCAGAAGTTGCTACTACAGAGACGCCTAAAAAAGACACTAAAGAAACGCCTAAAAATAAGGTTAAAACTGAGAAAGTAAAAAAGGAGTCCGCTACAAGCGCATCTAAAACTAGTGAAGAGAAGCCAGCGAAAGATGCAACCGTCAAGCGTAATACAAGGCGACGCAAACCTGCTAGCGAAAGAGCGCACAACGACCCAAGATATGCGAATAAATCAGGTACGGAAGCACCAATCTCTGCAAAAGAGGCAAAACCCGAAGTACCTCAAGAGCAATCAACAGCACCGAAAGCTCAGGAACCAGATAGCTCTTCACCTGAAAAAAATGAAAGCGCTTAAAGCTCACGAAATAAGTAATACATAAAACTGTAAAATATGTATAAGCTTAGGCATGACCGCCTCTACAAGAGGCGGCCGCTTACATCGCTTTACTCTCTATTTACAAAATAGCGAAAACCCTTATGGCTCTTTCAGAACAAGACATAGAACAACTTGAAGACTTACTCTTCTCAGAACACCTTGAAGAAGAAGCGCTTGATTATTTTGGCTTACATGGACTTATTTGTTCTGCTATTTTCGGACCTATTTCGATCAAATCAGACACATTTCAGACCATTGTATTTGGCGAGCAACCCAAACAATTTGAGCCATCTCAACTTGAGCACTTTAATCATTGTATTGAATTGATTAGTCAGGACCTGATAGAAGAGTTAAACCAAGGCGAAGAACTTTCTTTACCTTTTTTTTATGAAGAAACACATTATGATGCTTGCCTGGAAAGTTGGTGCATCGGGTTTATGGAAGGATTTTTCTTCAATGAAAAATCATGGTTTAGCAAAGGTGAGGACATTGCTGCTGAACTATTGTTACCTATTATGGCTTTATCTGGGTTATTTGATTCTGATGAATTTCAGGAAATCGCAAAAAATGATAAGTTAATGTCTCAATTTGAAGAGATAATCCCCGAACAATTAGTGGATATCTTTTTATTCTACCATTCTGATTAATGCCTGAACTAAGCACGATCTAATATTATTTTATCTTCTACCAGGCTGTCAGGCAGCCTTTATCAACTCTCAACCCTGCCCCAGTCCCGCCAAATTGACTCTACAGTGCTAGGCAAAGGAGGAATCCGCCCTAGATTAGCCCAAGGAAAGTCTGGGGTATGGAAATCACTCCCGACAGAACCTTTCAACTTAAAACGATGACAAAGGTCGCACATTAAGCCTATTTCCCCCTGCTTCTGACCTGATACAACAACTTCAAGACCAGCCCCTCCCTCTTCTTTAAAATCAACAATTAATTCTCGCAACTTTGTTTGGCTCATTTTGTATTTTCTGGGATGAGCAATCACAGCATCCCCCTTGGCAGCATGAATCCAGGCAAGCACTTCCGATAGAAAAGGCCATGAACTTTTTACATCCCCAGCCTTTCCTGCCCCTAAGTATTTTTTAAATGCCTGCTCATGATTCGCAACCAAACCTTTAGAGATCATCGCTTCAGAAAAATGCGGTCGCCCTGGCACTCCAGATCGAGTCAACTGTTTTGCACTTTCAAACAAATCCGGCAAACCCTTTTTCATTAAGCGATCAGCAATAATTTCAGCCCGTAAAAGGCGAGCCGTCAACTGTTTCTCTTGAGCTTCTTGCATGACGCCATCAGTAAGCGAGAAATTTAGCCCTAGAACATGAATCGCAGCATTCCCCCAAACACAAGAAAGCTCAATCCCGGAAACCATTTCTATATTCAACGCTTTAGCTTGCTGCATTGCCTCAGCCTGACCTTCAATTGTATCGTGATCTGTCAGGGCTAATAGCGTAACGCCGTTCTCCACAGCACGACTTACAACATCAGAAGGACTTAATGCGCCATCTGACTCTAGGCTATGACAATGAAGATCAATATTTGAGTACTGCATCTTAAAACAATCCTTACTTTTCAATCTTTATATTTGTTCATTTTAATCACAGGCCATAACAACATATAATCTACCCTCAATCATTCTTTGGAAAAGTCATGCCTCAAAGTACGACCAAAAAACCACAAACCGGTCACTTATTACTAGAACTGGGTATTTGTGTCATTCTACCTACAATTATATTGAAGTATTTAAGTGGAGAAGACAGCTTAGGGCCAGTCTACGCTTTAATTTTCGGTCTATCATTCCCTTTGATATTTGGTATATACCAGTTTATAAAAGAAAAGCGGTTTGGATTCATTCCAGCATTAGGTTTTATCAGTATTTTATTAACCAGTAGCATTGGTTTATTAGAGCTTGACCCGAAATACATTGCGATAAAAGAAGCCAGCATACCACTCATTATCGCTATCGGAACGATTATCTCTTTAAAAACACCGTATCCATTAGTAAAAACATTTATTTATAACGACAAAATATTACAAATCGATAAAGTCGATGCCGCACTCGCTGAATCTAATAGTGAAGGCTTATTTAATCAAGCACTTAAGGTCGCAACCTACATTTTGGCAAGTTCATTCTTACTTTCAGCTATTTTGAATTACGGCCTAGCCAAGTACATTGTCAAAAGCCCATCTGGCACCGCGGCATTTAATGACGAATTAGGTACCATGAATTTACTAAGTTACCCTGTAATTACCATTCCATGTATCATTGTCATGATTTACGCCATGATGTATCTTTTCAAGCAGATAAAACAGCTAACCGGATTAGAGTTCGAAGACATTATTCACCAGTGAGACCGCTATATGCTATACGCCATAATTTCACAAGATGTTGAAAACAGTTTAGCCAAACGAAAATTGGCTCGCCCCGCACACATTGAACGCCTAGAAGCGCTTAAGAATCAAGGTCGTTTAATTTTGGCAGGCCCACATCCAGCAATAGACACTGAAGATCCTGGCGAAGCAGGCTTTAGTGGCAGTTTAGTTGTTGCAGAATTTGCCACACTTTCAGATGCTCAAAACTGGGCTAATGAAGACCCCTACATGACCGAAGGTGTTTATCAAAGCGTAACAGTCAAACCCTTTAAGAAAGTACTACCATAAGCTACTTTCTTAAATTAAAATTTACATTATTTATTTTTATCAGGTACTCAATGTTGAACAAGATTTTTCAGGTTATTATCCTCTCAATACTTTCATGCTCTGCATGGTCTCAGTCCATGTATATTAACGACACTTTGCTTGTCCCATTAAGGAGTGGTGAAGGCACAGGTTTTCGTATTGTGCATAAAGGTTTGAAAAGTGGCATGAAGCTCGAAATTCTTGAGCAAAATAAGCAATCAGGGTATTCAAAAATTTTGACACCCGGTGGTGTTGAAGGTTACTTACCTACACGGTATTTAACCAGTACGCCAATTGCGAAAATTCGTTTAATTGACGCTAATGAAAATATTCGTCTTTTGCAGACAGAAAACTCTGGCCTCAAGAAAAAACTCAACGCCATTACCAAAGCGCACAAAACACTTAATCAGGATTTCAAACAAACCTCTACGCAACTTAACTCTAACAGCAAAGAACTCGCAAACATCAAATCGATTTCAGCAAATGCGTTAAATCTTGATCGTCGCAATATAGAGTTAAGGGAAAGCAACGAGCAACTTAGAAGCCAGCTAGAATTATTACAAACTGAAAATATGCGCCTTAAAGATAAATCAGAATCAAATACAATGTTAATGGGTGGTGGTTTGGTCACTTTAGGAATTATCATAGCTTTGGTAGTCCCTATGATCAGGCCATCTAAGAAGAGTGACAGCTGGGCATAGATCCAGACCGTCAATTTATATCAGGTTTAATACCACTACAAGGTACAGATTTGGATGAATGAATAGTGTCTTAACGACTCGCTCAAGCTCATTACCAAACTCTTACCATTTGCTTAGGATGCTTTGACTCTCGTGTAGTTTAGACTTATAAGTAGAGTATGATTTTTATCCACAAGAGGTATTAAACCGATGAACAACACGGCCAGAAATATGACTTATCGTACCTATGACGAAAAACGTGACTTCATTCGAATGCGAGTGGACACAGAAATCACACTTTCTTTAGATAATAGTGACAAGCATGTAAAAGGCTTCTGTCGGGATCTAAGTGGCACAGGCATGTTGATCGAAGTTTCTGAACAAGTAACTGAAGGCATTACTTGCAAAACAACCTTACCTTCTAGCAATGATGCATTCCCGGCATTAGATGCAAACATCAAAATTTTACGCTGTATTGAGATAGATGAAGGAAAATATCAGCTGGGGACAGAAATTTTAACCATTAAAAATTAAGCAATAGCTCCAAGCATTTAGTATACGTCTATGTAGGCCAAAACTTACATAGACGTTTCAATAACCAGCTACAAACTAAGGCATTGATAAAGCTTTAGGTGAAACAATCACACCATTGTTATCGGCATATACATATTCGCCTGGCATAAAAGTGACTCCTCCAAATGTAACAGGTATATTCAAATCTCCAATACCTCTTTTCTCTGTTTTTCTTGGGTTTGTATTCATAGCTTGAACACCAAGCTTTGTTTGACGAATAAAATCTACATCACGAATACAACCATAAATAACTAAGCCAGCCCAACCATTTTCAGCGGCTTTTTCAGCTAACATATCACCCAACAGCGCATTCCTCATAGACCCGCCGCCATCAACAACCATCACCTTCCCATTGCCAGGAAGGCCTACTTGCTCTTTTACTATAGAGTTATCTTCAAAACATTTTACAGTGACAATCTCTCCACCAAAAGCATCAATACCACCATATGTATTCAACATGGGCGCTAGCACCTGCACTAAATCTGGATACTCATCACATAAATCCGGCGTCATTATTTTCTTATCAGTCAATTCACTTCTCCCATTTAAACCATTAACTCACTACTGCACGAAATATATTCAAATGTGCTAGCTCTTTTCGGAAAGAAAGAACCAGGTATCCAGCACAGAGTCCGGATTTAACGAAATACTGTCTATACCCTTTTTCATTAACCAACGCGCGAAATCTGGGTGATCTGAAGGCCCTTGCCCACAAATACCCACGTACTTTCCAGCCTTCTGACAGGCGCTTATAGCTAGTTCCAATAAAGCTTGTACAGCATCATTTCGCTCATCAAATAAGTGCGCAATAATCCCGGAGTCCCGATCCAAACCTAGCGTTAGCTGAGTCAAATCATTAGAACCTATCGAAAAGCCATCAAAATATTCCAAAAACTGGTCGGCCAGTAGAGCATTTGCAGGCAATTCACACATCATAATGATCCGCAAGCCATTTTCACCACGCTTCAAACCTTGTTCTGCTAGCAAATCAACCACTTGTTTAGCTTCCCCTACTGTTCGAACAAAAGGCACCATAATTTCAACATTGGTAAAGCCCATTTCATTTCGAACACGCTTGAATGCCTCACACTCTAAGTAAAAACAGTCTCTAAAAGTTTCGGAAATATATCTAGAAGCGCCCCGGAACCCTAGCATCGGATTTTCTTCATCCGGCTCATAAAGCGCACCACCAATCAGGTTAGCATACTCGTTAGATTTAAAATCAGACAAACGTACAATGACTTTCTTTGGGTAAAAAGCAGCTGCTAGCGTTGAAATACCTTCAACCAATTTATCAACGTAAAAATCAACGGCAGACGAGTAACCACTAATACGCTTTTCAACCATTTGCTTGGTTTCTGTTGGCAATGAGTCAAAGTTCAATAGCGCTTTAGGGTGAATACCAATCATTCTATTAATAATAAACTCTAAGCGTGCTAAGCCAACACCTTCATTTGGTAAGGCTTGAAAATCAAACGCTCTATCTGGATTCCCAACATTCATCATGAGCTTTAAATCTAAGTCGGGCATCGACTCAACTGAATTTTCCTTTAACTCAAAGTCCAACAATTCTTCGTAGATAAAGCCAGTATCCCCTTCTGCGCAGGATACTGTGACATTCTGCCCGGACTCAAGGAGATCTGTCGCATCACCACAACCTACAACGGCGGGAATACCCAGTTCGCGGGCAATAATTGCCGCATGGCACGTTCGACCTCCACGATCCGTTACAATAGCTGATGACCGCTTCATAACAGGCTCCCAATCCGGGTCTGTCATATCAGTAACCAGAACATCGCCATCCATCACTTGGTCCATATCAGCAATACTACGAACAACTTTCACAGGACCGCTACCTATTTTTTGACCAATACTACGCCCTTCAATTAATACATTACCTGTTTCTTTCATCAAGTAGCGCTCAAGTATGGCTGCACTTGAGCGACTTTTAACTGTTTCTGGACGAGCCTGAACGATATAAATATTGCCATCATCACCGTCTTTAGCCCATTCAATATCCATTGGCCGCTGGTAGTGTTTTTCAATAATTAGAGCTTGTCGAGTCAACTCATGCACATCATCATCTGAAATTGAAAACTTGAAACGCTGGTCATGATCAACTTTTACCGTTTCTACTAGGTCATCATTATCTTCTTGCTGACTGTAAATCATTTTAATCGCTTTACTACCAAGATTACGCCTTAAAATTGCAGGTCTATTCGCCTCAAATGTTTGCTTGTGAATATAAAACTCATCAGGATTTACCGCACCCTGAACGATCGTTTCACCCAAACCATAAGACGAGGTAATAAACACGACATCACGAAAACCAGACTCCGTATCAAGCGTGAACATCACACCACTACTAGCAGTTTCACTACGAACCATCTTTTGAATACCAGCAGAAAGCGCCACTTCACTATGTTCAAACTCATGATGAACGCGGTATGAAATCGCACGATCATTAAACAGTGAGGCAAAAACCTCTCTGACAGACTTTAGAATTTGTTCAAAGCCCTTCACATTTAAAAATGTTTCTTGCTGCCCTGCAAAAGAAGCTTCAGGCAGATCTTCTGCAGTTGCTGATGATCGCACTGCAACAGACATATCTTGATTTCCGTCTTGCAATGTCTCATAAGCTTCTTTTAAACAAGTTTCAAATGCTTCAGGAAATGGGCACTCCATCATCCAGCCACGAATCATTGCGCCTGTTTCCGCCAGTGCATTCACATCATTAACATCAAGATTTTCCAGAGCGGCATTTATTTTTTTACTTAAATTATTACTCGCAAGAAAATCACGATAGGCTTTTGAAGTCGTTGCAAAACCACCGGGAACACTAACGCCTGCTGAGGAAAGATTTGCAATCATTTCTCCGAGAGAAGCATTTTTCCCACCCACTCGCTCTACATCATTCATTCCTAACTGATCAAACCAGATAATATAATCTTGCAAGACTTATCTCCTAAACAAAGACGTTCAAACTGTGCCGCTCTAAACTCTCTCATTTAAAGCGACATTGATATGGTGCGCATATTAACACTTTATGCTAGTTTTGTTGAATCAGATCACACCTTAGGCGCTTTATTTATGGGTAGATATTCACTATGACAACGAAAAGTACAGCAACAACAAAAAGAACCGCTTTTTTTATCTCTGATGGAACCGGCATTACTTCTGAAGCTCTTGGCGTAAGTTTACTCACGAGGTTTGAAGACCATCATTTTGAAAAAGTCACTCTCCCTTATGTTGATAGCCTGGAAAAAGCAGAAGAAACGGCTGAGATCATTAACTCTGCTTCAAAGCGAGACGGTGCAAAAGCCATTATTTTTGACACCATTGTCGATGACGCTATTCGAAAGGTTATAAAAAAAACCGATGCATTAATGATTGACATTTTTGCTGCCTTTTTAGGCCCTCTAGAAAAAGAACTTGGGGTTCGTTCATCCTATAAGGTTGGTCGCACACGTATTACAGAAAACAGCCGCTACGATGAACGAATAGAAGCCATTAACTATGCGCTCGACAATGATGATGGCGCAAGAACTAAACTCTATAACAAAGCAGATGTAATTTTAATTGGTGTCTCCCGTAGCGGTAAAACACCAACTTGCCTTTATTTGGCAATGCAATATGGCATTAAAGCAGCAAACTATCCAATTACTGAAGAGGATATTGATGATCAGGTTCTTCCTCAGATACTTAAACCATACCGGGAGAAACTTTTTGGGCTCACGATTGAACCTGACCGTTTATGCTTGATCCGGAATGAAAGAAAACCAAACTCACGCTATGCCTCAATAAAACAATGCAATTTAGAAGTCGAAGAAGCAGAATTAATGTATCGACGGGAAAGAATATCTTCCATGAACACAACTCATTACTCAGTAGAAGAAATTGCTACGCGAATTATGGTTAAAGCGCAGATACAACGAAGATGTTAATTACAATTTTTCTCGCGGCTCACAACCGCGAGAAATAGTCATGGACAATGAATTTTTATAGCTCGTGAACAGACAAACCCAGCGCTTCAAGTTTTGCTTTATTAGAGGTCTGTGTAATCACCCCAACACTCGCCAATTCTGGCTTTAAGTACTGCTCACCTACTCGTTGAAGGTCATCCAGAGTCACACTCAGAACTTGCGCTCTGAAATGCTCACGCTGCTCTTTAGTTCGACCAGACAGTAAACTATGGTAATCGCCTTTTGCTTCGCCCGCTGGTGATTTTGGCTTATCAATTTGAGAAACAACCCCTAAAATTGCTTGCTCCAACTCCTCCTCGTCATGCTTAGTCTTTTTCAACCATTCAAGAGAAGCATCAAAATCATCAAGCGTTTCAGTTAAACGAGGGTCTCGATAGGAGAAAAATCGAAATGCAGCCGAAGCAGAATCTTGTCCAGCGCCACCACCATAAGCACCACCCTGTTCTCTAATAGCACGATGCAAATAACCATTTCGTAAAAAGCCGCCTAAGACAGTTAATGCAGGCGCATCAACATGACCTACCGCAACCGTTGGGTAGGCTTTTGCACAGAAGTTTACTTGCGTAGAAGTTAACCATGCTTCTTTTACAGTTTCCCTTACTTCAGGAAGCGTAAAATTTTCAGTATTCCTTACTTTAAAACCTGAGTGGCATTCTTTGATGTGCCGCGCAACACCATCAGCCACTTCAGCTTCAGCAACGACTAAATACTGACGCGCACTCTTGCAAACCTTAGTATGAATTTTTTGTAGCTGTAAGGCGAACTTTGCTAGCGTTGCATCATCCGACAATGAATCATCTAACGCTTTGATCGATTTAATTCCCTGAACGCCACCTAACTGGTACGCCAAATAAGCAGCGGGACTCATCCTGCTTGATGCCACACCCATTGCTAAACCATGACCATTACTGGTCACCGATTGTTCTCTTCTCGCACGCATTTGAGCAACCAGCTCCTTTAATCGCTCCAACTCATCAAACCGGGCATCATTAATGGTATCTTTTAGAAGCTCAGTCAAAAAGGTATGGTTTCTTGCTAAGGCTTTACCAGAGAAAACAATAATGCCCTTAATATTCTGTACATTATCAACCGAACCTTTAATTGAGCTATATACCCCCATTCCCCCAGTTAATGCAGATTGCTTATTTTGAATATCTAAATAGCTCTGTTCACCAAGACCTAACTCGGTTACAACACTGGTATAAATAGGCAACAAGGCTTTTAGGTCATCATCAAGTTCTGGCATATCTATAATTATTTGTTCGTACACCAAACCATTCGTTCCTTGATGGTAAGAAGTAATACTGTCATCAGCTGAGAAAGGTTTACCTTCAGGCGTTAACAAGTGCAGCGGTACATCTGGAATACCGACTTTAGGAAGAATAGATTCATCATCTTTCTTTAACTGACGCTGTTTTAGAAGCTCAGCCTGATCAATTACACGCTGTTTTTCTTCTTCAGAAAGAGAAGCCTTTTTGTCTTCCAGTTCTTTCTTCGTTAATGCAGTTCTGACATTTTCATATTGTGCGTCAGGACGCAGAGACAAAGTAACCCGGTGCGGGTTATCAATAAGTAACTTTTTCACTAATGATTTAAAGTATTCAGGGTCTTTCACTTGCTCACGCAGTTTTTCAAGCACTGGCTCTAAATCTAGTAATGCGACAGGGTCGCCACCATGAATCATGGGTGGTAATGCCGCTAAAATAATTTGTAAACCATAAGGAAACCCATCACCAGATATTTCACGCTGACTTAATTCCAACTGATGCAATACAGCGTCCAAGCGTTCTTTTTCAACACCATTTTCTGCGACTTCATGCAATACAGCCATTATTTCGGCTTCCATCGCTTCTTCAGTTCCTGGTTCACTACCTTCCAAACCGCAAGCAAAAGCCATTTCTCGATTTGAGTCTTCCAAACCACATAGAGGTGAAGGTGAATGACCAAGTTTTGATTCTTCAAGGACGCGCTGCAAAGGCGCCGCCGAATTTTCAAACAATACATTTGCAAGTAAATGCGCCTCAAGATTCTGCTCAAGATCAAAACCATGACCTAATAACCACGCCATCACGATATGCGTTTTATGCTCAGTTGGCTCATCTTCTTCTATCGGATAGTTCTCTTGAATACGTATTGGCGCACAATAACGTTGTTCATCAGGAATATGTATACCATGATCTTCCTTTTGAAACCGAGACAAAGCGAAGTCATGGAAGCTAGTTTGATGCTCAATTGCAGGAATGTCCCCAAAGGTTAGAAAAACCGCATTGCTTGGGTGATAGTGCTTAGCGTAGAAATCTTTTAGGGATTGGTAGCTTAAATTTGTAATATGTTCAGGATCACCACCACTATTATAGTGATAAGTTGAAGTTGGATAGAGGTGGCGAGTTAACGTTTGCCATAGCTGGCTCACCGGGGAACTCATCGCCCCCTTCATTTCATTATAAACGACACCTTTATATGTCAGGTCAGAATTAGCATCATCAGGTGTTTCAAACTCTACACGATGGCCTTCCTGTAAAAAATCCATTTCGTCTAACCGAGAAAAGAACACGGCATCCAAATAGACCTCCAATAAATTATTAAAATCTTTTTTATTCTTACTCGCAAATGGATAGGCCGTCCAATCGCTGCTCGTAAATGCGTTCATAAAGGTATTTAGAGAACGGCGAATCATCATAAAGAAGGGGTCGCGAACAGGGTATTTTTCACTCCCGCACAAAGCCGTGTGCTCTAGAATATGTGCAACACCACAATTATCGAGAGGCACTGTTTTTAAACCGACTAAAAAGACATTTTCACTATTATTTGTAGCAAAATGCAAATGCTTCGCCCCAGTGGCCGTATGCTCATACTCCTCAACCATGACATGTAACGCGTCAATTTTTTGAGTTCTGATTAACGTAAATGCACTATGAATATTCTTGTTAGCCATAAAAGCTTCGTACCTTGTAAACTGCAGAAAAAAGAATTAGATAAGGAGACTATAGACCGGACTGCGAATGAAGGCCAAGTTCATCCTGTATTTGTATCTATATTCACATATTACTATCTTATAAAAGTAGATATACACTAACAAGTTACCGCTTAAAAACGCAATATTCACACGCATTTATTCTCTTTTTCTTTATAAAACATTCGCGTTTCGTCATTAAAAGTGTACAGTGCAGCCGTTTTCATATGCCAAACATTAGAAGTAAAGCCAACAGTTTCTGTGAACCGCCTTACATTTGAAGCCTTTAAGCAGGAATTTTTTTACATTTCAGACTAGACTCTAATTATTAGCATCCCGGTTAAATTCAGAAAATCTATTTTCAACTCCCAAAGGAAGTACATTCATGGTCGATTTGAGGCCTCTCCTCTTTATCAACTTTTTATTTATACTGCTTTTAGTTACCGCAGGATTCGCGCCTGTCAGCCCTCTTTCTGAAGGTATTCCGAATGAAGTTCCTGAACCTTGGGTGGTTAAAACAGATTCTCAAAAGCAAACCAACGCCACCCATGACAAGACACCTATAAAAGCAAAAACAACGCTTAACAAAACTTCTAAATCTGAAAAAAATGAAAATACACTAACGCAATTACCGTCCCAAAAAGAAGCAGACGATGCATCCTTTAATAATGACGCTATCTTTGCTGACGAAATAGCATCACCACTTGAAGATCAGCAAACAGCATCATCAACACAGCAACAAGATGCTCCTGAAAAAATAATAGAGCAAGAAGTCGTTGCTTACAGTAGTGCTCCAAAAAAAGCACCATTAACCACAGGTAAACTAACCATACGTTCAAACGTTCATGACGACACAGTATTGGTAAACGGCAAACCATACGGGCCAACAATGCTTGAGCTAGAACTTACACCAGGAAATTACACGATAGAAGTTGCCAAGAGTGGATACACTAGCTGGAGCACTCAAATAGATGTACGCCGCGGTATGAGCAAGTCACTTAATGCACGATTAGAACATTACTCTAAAGTGGAATACCTCAACGGGGAATGGACAAATGATATATTAACCGGAGAAGGTCATTATAAAGAGGATGGTAAACTCGAATATAACGGCTCATTTGTAAATGGTAAGTTTCATGGTAGCGGCTCAGTACGCTATGCCAATGGTATGAAATACCAAGGGGAGTGGTTTGAAGGAAGAATGCAGGGCCAAGGCTCACTAACAACCACCGATGGCGATACCTATATCGGCGAAGTTGATAGCAACAAATTTAGTGGTGAAGGTACATTAACTAAAGCTACGGGGGATATTTATAGTGGTTTCTGGATCGACGGAGTACTAAATGGTCAAGGTTCACTCACCACAAAAGGAGGCTTACTCTATGTTGGTGGCTTTGCTGACAACCTGTTTCATGGGCATGGTTCTTTAACCTACCCTGATGGCGGTCATTATGAAGGTTCATTTTCTAATGGCATGTTCCATGGAAAAGGGTTTGAAACCTATGCCAGCGGCAAAAAATATGTTGGGCAGTTTATTGATGGTCTTTACCACGGTAAGGGTGAAATTTTGAACCCAAATGGCAGTAAAATCACAGGAACCTTTAAAGACGGCGATCCATTTGGTAAAGCAACACTTACAACAGCCGAAGGTGAAATCTTTACAGCAAGATCAAGTGAACCAGGCGTTTGCTACCGGCTCAAAAGTTATCGCGCAACAGAATGCCCACAACTTGATGGCTGGTAAAAGATTAAAACAGTCTAAAACGCTGTAATTAGCAATGCATAAATAGTTGTTTATACTTATAAATAGACAGCGCAGAACAAAGATTCTAAAGAGGTAAATAATGACGATTAAAAGTGCTTTACTGGTTGATGATTCAAAAGTTGCTCGATTTGCATTAAGCAAATTATTAGAAAAAATCAGCCTTAAAGTCAGTATGGTTGGCTCAGCAGAAGATGCCCTGGATTTTTTGAAAGCCAATGACAACCCTGATGTTATTTTTATGGATCATTTAATGCCTGGCATGAACGGCGTTGAAGCGACAAAGCAAATTAAAACGAACCCGGAAACAAGTGGTATCCCGGTCATTATGTGCACCTCTAAAAAGTCAGAAGACTTTAATGATGATGCACGTACATATGGCATTTATAATGTACTCACAAAACCTGCCGAGCCTAAAATTGTTGCTGAAATAATTAAACAACTCGGTCATGATGTTGAAAATAATGCTCTACCTCAACCAGCTATTTCAATCTCACTATCTGATAAAGAAGAAGCTGATTTAGGACAAATGACCCAAACGGAATTACCTGAAGAGTTACAAGATGCACCAGTAGCAGCCCCCAGCCCTGCAACGCTACAACAATCAGCCGCACCAGTACCTACTGATATCATTGAGCAAGTCGCTCGCTCTGCCGTCAAAGCTAATGTAAATAATCGATTACACGAATTACTTTCAAGCTTATTTGATGAACAGTACGACCACGTAAAACGTATTTTAAATGACTCAAAACAAGACCAACAAGTTCACCTAAAAGCAATCATGGATGAATATGTTGACGAAATTAATAAGAAAACCGAGTCAATAAAAGAAGAAGTGGCTGCAGAAGTTGGCTTATTCTTAGGTAATCAATTAAATGAGTTTAAGACAGAGTTACTAAATGGAAAAACAAATACAAGCCTTGATGCAAGCCTGATAGAAGAGCTAAAAGACCATATTTCAGAGGTTCAATCAGTTGACACTGAGTCATGGCAAAAACTTCAAGGAGAAGCAATTCAACAAGCTCATGAAATGGCCAGAGAAACTGCCGAGGATATTGCCGCTCAAGCAATAGATAGCTACATTAGACAGCATCAAAGTTCCGTTAACCGATTCTATGGGATGGCCCTTGCGACCAGCATTGGTATATTTACTATTGGTATTGCTTTCTTATCCGGGATGTTTGGATAATTATCAAAGAGGTGAAGGAGGCAGGAGAGATCTGCCCCATTAATGTCATGCATTCATACTCCCGCTAATACTGAGTACAAATAGATGAACTTACCTACCATCAGTGTTAGCACCGTGATCGATACTTACTACACTTTACTGGAACTAGGTATTGAACAAACATTTCTTGAAGAAAAATCGGGTATCACGCTAGAGAATCTTGAAAATCCTGATGGACGCGTTTGTATCTCTAAACTCAAGACCCTTTGGGATATAGCCAAAACATATACCCAAAACCCGGCCATCGGCTTATTAGTGGGCGATAAAGTGGACCCAAGCCGATTTAGTGTTGTCACTCAAGCCTCATTCCAGTGTGAAACCGTTCTGAAGGGCCTTCAAAAATACGTTCGGTTTTTTAGCATTGTCAATCAAGCTGCAACCTTAACACTTATTGAAAAAGATGATTTAGCCACGCTAGAGTTCCGTTTTGAATTACCTGAATTTTATTCTATTCCTGAAATGGAAAGAATGATTGCCTCGGCATTATCTCGCAGCAAGTATTTGGTTGGTACACGGTTTAAGCCAAAACACTTGAATTTTGAACATTCCGCCCCGAGCTACATCGAGCAATATGAATCTATATTTAACGCGCCATTATTCTTTGATCAAGAGACTACAAGCATCGTGTTTGATCGAAAACTGCTTGATACCAAGATAAATTTAACTAACCCTCACTTATTAAACATCTTAACCGACTATGCAGAAAAACTACTTCAAAAACTTCCGACTAACAATAATACTCAGGAAAAAGTAAGAGCATTCATTAAAAATAATCTAGATGATAATGATGAGCTTGATGTAAAAGTTGTGGCAAATAAGCTAAATATGAGCCGACACACTTTATACCGAAAACTAAAAAAGGATAATGTATCCTTTCAATCACTAGTTGAAGAAGTCAGGCAAGAAGAAGCGAAACGCCATTTAAAAGAAAATAGCGTCTCAATCAGTGAAGTAGCTTACTTATTGGGTTTTTCGGAGCTAAGTGCATTTAGCCGAGCATTTAAGCGCTGGACAGGAGAATCTCCCGCCCAATTCAGAACCAATAACAGTCTCACATAAAAACTAAGCCCAAATTACCGATAAACGTGAGTCATACCACTCATCCAAGCTTGGCTTATAAGCATCTTCAATAACATTTCTTTTCATCTTCATCGTAGGCGTCAAATAACCATTTTCTATGGTCCAACCTTCGCTAACAACAGTGATAAATTTAATATGTTCATGCGGATCAAGCGTGGTGTTAACATCTGCAATCAACGACTTAAAGCTAGTTTCCAATTCACTTTTAAATGAAATTTCCTGACACTTTTCGGTCGCCGATTCAGATAAAACGACCAAACCATGCGGAGCAGGATACTCAGCACCCGAGACACAAACCATTTCGATGTCTTCATGATTAATTAATTTATTTTCGATAGGTGCCGGGGCAACATACTTACCTTTACTAGTCTTAAAAATTTCTTTCGTACGGCCTGTAATTTTAAGGCGCTTTAGATGGTCAATTTCACCACGGTCACCGGTTTTAAGGTAACCATCGTCAGTGAATTCTTCTTTGGTTTTTGCTTCGTCTTTAAAGTAACCCATCATCATGGTAGGTGTTTTAACTTGTATCTCACCATTTTCACTAATTCGACAGTCAACGCCTGGAAGAGGCTCACCAACATAACCAAGACAGCTACGACCGGGTTGAGACATATGAGAATAACCGAAGTTTTCAGACATGCCATACCCTTCCAATAACTCCAAGCCAAGCTTACGATACCAGTCAATGGTATCTTGGCTAAGCGGTGCAGATCCACTGGCAGCATATCGTACATTTGCTAAACCAAGCGTTCGTAAAATTTTCTTTTTCATAAAACCGGATAGCAAAGGAATACGCATTAATCGATCCAGCTTCTTCTTAGGCATTTTTGCAAAAATTCCAGTTTGGAAAATAGTCCAGATTCTAGGGACAGCTAAGAATAGAGTAGGGTTAGCTCTACCTAAGTCAGCAACAAATGTCTTAAGATTATCAGCAAAGTACAACTTAAAGCCTACTGATATAGATGCCATTTCAACAACAAAACGCTCCATCACGTGCGCTAATGGTAAATAAGATAACATTCGATCCTGATCGCTTACATTAAGCGATTCGATGGCACCTTCCGCCGCAAACGCCATACCGTGAAAAGACAACATCACACCTTTCGGTTGACCAGTACTACCAGAGGTATAAACAATAGTGGCTACTTCTTCCGGGTCACGAACAGTGTTCTCTGTCATTGGGCTAACATTACTAGTCACCTCATCCCACTGCGGATATTTATCCTTTGCTTCATCAGGACTCAACTCAAACGAGACACACGGTAAACCCTCAGGAATCCCGTCTTTCATCTCATCCCAGTCATCAAGCTTTCCAACGAATAATAACTTTGCCTCACTGTGATCTAAAATATATCCGACCGTATCCGCATTCAATGTTGGATATAACGGAACAGTCACATGACCAGCCATCCAAATAGCCCAATCAGCGATAATCCAATGCGCACAATTTTTAGATAAAAGTGCAATTTTACTTTTAGCCGGCAAGTCCAAGGTTTTAATGTAAGCAGCCATTTTACGTGCTTCACCTACGGCTTCAGCCCAAGTGTATTCTTTAACGGTGCCATTACCCAAAGGCTGCGTTAAATACAGATCGTTTGCTTTTTCTTGCTCCCATTTATATACATGTTCTAGCGCGAGTGGAATCGTCTTGTTGCTGGTCATATCCATTTACCTTTTTATATGTTTAATTTATCTATCAAAGGACTCGAAAACTGGCAGCGAATTGTACAGATATCAACCAAAAGCACCTTGACCGTAGGTGGTAAACGTTTGACGATTGGTTGCAATATTACAAAAAAATATTTGAACGATCGACAACCAACCTGCAACCATTAATGGGGGGCAGGCCCTTTAAAAATATTACTAACTTTCTACAACATTTAATTAATGCTGTTATAACGACTAGTATTAGTTAAAAAGTTGTCGCACCGAATTACGCCAACATAAAAAAAACAGACAACACAGATGAACACAGCGCCCAAGTGCTCAACAATTTCAGCATGGGTTTTAGCTGTAGATCGTACATTAAATGCGTCAGGCATGAGCCCTAACAAGTATTTAATCGTATTGGTATATCATTGAGCGCCTTAGAAAATTAGCTGGGTTCTCTCCACATTGACCAAATGGGCGGACAACCATTAGTTGGTATGATTTTTTCTATCATTTCAAAGCCGTATCTTCGGTAGAATGCTATATTCCTCTCTTTACTACTTTCTAGATAGACAGGCATTTTTTCCAAATCAGCTCTTTTTAAGCCTGCTGTCATTAATGCCCCACCAATACCTTTACCCTGTTTGGCCGAACGGGATCCAATAGCAAATAAATAATAATGAGGCTTCGCAGGTTTAGCCTTGGCTAACGCATTGTCCACTAATAGCCCTCTTGGAATAGATTTTAGCCCACCGTATCGAATCATGGCTGCTGCGGTGTCAAGATTATGCAGAATGGGGATATGCTTCTTTACATTTGGTGGTATCCATAAAGAAGCACCACTCCCATCTTCCATTACATGCCCATAACCTTGTGGGAGAAATAGCTTTTTAGCGGTATTAGCAAAGTAATGCCTTATACCATCCTGCCCGCCAAATACCCAACAATTGACCGGATCGTCTGCAAAGCTATCTCCGATAATATCACCAACTAAACGATGTTCGCCTAAAGAAAGACGCCTTACTTTTTGCATGATCGCTTACTTCCACAATAGCGTTAGAGTTAAGTTACAAAATGACAATTTGATCTGATACTAAAGTGACTGAAGAGTTATACAATCATTATAGTTTTTAAATACTCTAGCATTAGATGTATCAACTACGAGATAAGAAATAACTTAAACTCCGTACAAATAAACACACACTTAATTTATGAAGAACCCTTGGGGGAAATTATTCCCTCCTCAACCCACGCTTTTACTTCTGAAAACCGATAGCGTTCAAAACAAGCAAACCCTTTTAATGAACGAACCCTTAAGCGACTAAAAATAGGTGTCGTTAAACCACAGAAGAATCGACTAATTAATACTGGCGTCGCTGACTTACCTAATTTTCCGGTTATTTCAAGACTAAGGCTCGCAAAATCAAATTGAGACAACGGTGGGTTTTCAACCACTGCCGGAAATTGAGCGGGGTGACCGGCACACACCGAACAGTGACCGCATTTCTCTGGCACATGATAATCTGCAAAGTAGTCTGCAAGTTGCTGGCTTAAACATTTTTTGCTTTCAAAGAATGCCATCAAATTATGGATTCGTTCTATTTCACTTTGTTCTTTATCGTTAAAACGGGCAAATAAGTCTTCAGCCAAACGCTTGGTATCAATATTAGGTATGAGGAGTTGATAAACCTGTGTCATTTGCTTAGTTTGTAATTCAATCATGCCTTGTTCATCTAAATAGTTTAAGGCCGTAATCGCGCGATTTCGGTCACTTGAACACTGTCGACTTAGTTTTTCAAAATCGACACTCGCCCATACCTTAGCCATTTGAGATGTTTCAAAAATCGCACGTACAAAGTCTTGTCGTTCACCTTCGAAACGAGCAAGTAGTTCTGATTCAGGAAGTAGGAACTTGTATTTATACTCAGCAAAGTAGCTGTATAGAGGTTTAATGACTTTGAAAAGCTCCAGATAGACTAGCAAAGTTTTCAAGCTTAACTGACGGATATTCGATTGACTGGAAAGCGTATTCAAAACTAACTCCCACTGTCCATCTTCTGTATTTTCTACAATGTCATTTAAAACATAATCAATCGCAGTTGGCTCAGGCGTATCAGCATAAACGAAGTTTTCCAAAATATTCAGGTTATCTCTATTTGCGAGCACCAAGCAGTCTGAAGGCAGACCATCCCGACCTGCTCTGCCAATCTCCTGAGCATAATTTTCAATTGATTTTGGCAAATCAAAATGCACAACAAAGCGAATATCACTTTTATCAATCCCCATACCGAAAGCAATGGTCGCGACAATTACGCCTTTTTTGCTTGCCATAAAACGTTGTTGGATCTGCTGACGGCGCTCACTATCCATACCCGCATGATAAGCTTGTGCAGGTATATTGTATTTCCTAAGCTCAGTCGCCACGCTTTCTGCCGTTTGCTGCAGGGTCACGTAGACAATTCCAGCTTGGCTTACTCTATCCTGCAACCATTTGCTTAATACGGTTATTTTTTGAGGACTCGAAACACCTTGAACGGCTAAATTTAAATTAGGACGATAGAAACCGGTTAACGTAATATCATTTTGATCAATACCGAATTTTTGCCCCATATCTTCAATGACCTTGGGGGTGGCCGTCGCCGTCAGCAATAAGGTTTGCCGGATATTAAAGTCTTTACGGTATTGCGGGAGTTTTAAATAATCTGGTCGAAAGTTATGTCCCCACTCTGAAATACAATGTGCCTCATCTACCACAAGTAATGAAATAGTAATCTGACTCAAAAACTGTCTAAAGCGTTCGTTATTTAGACGCTCAACTGAAATCATTAAGATTTTGATTCGGCCATCACGCACTTCGGCCATTACTTCACTTGCTTTATCCCGAGTTTGGGTTGAGTCAATACTCGCAGCAGGAATTCCCTTTTGTTGTAGAAAATCTAATTGATCTTGCATCAAAGCAAGTAGTGGCGAAACAACCAAAGTCAGTGCCGGTAGTTGAATGGCTGGCAACTGATAACATAATGATTTACCTGAACCTGTTGGAAAAATTGCAGCCGCACTTCTTCCAGACAATATAGCTTGTACTACTTCTGATTGACCCGCTCGAAAGTCAGAAAAACCAAAATACTTAAGCAACAATTCTTTTGCAGAATCACTCATTTCTTATTTTTTCCACCGCCCATTAATTTAGCCCCTTTATGTGCAAGTTTACCGCCTTCTCTTAGAGAGAAATAAATAGTATCCAGAATCTCTTTATGTGTTGAAGAAATAGGCTTGGTCACTTCAGCGACTACGGGTATTTTTTTAAGTAAGGAAAACGGTTCATTAGCAATGGAGTGATGTACTTTTTCAACGGCATCAACGGTATGGTCATAGGCCGTTGTGAGCAAATCAATCGTACCTGAAATGATCTCCTTAGTTGACAGTCCTTGTGGTAGTGACAAACCTTCTGATGAACCCGGAATCTCAGCGTACTTTAATTCAACACCATTTTCATGCTCATCGAACCATTGTTTAATTTGGTCATAAACTCTTCTTGAGTGCGCTAAGGGCACATGAGGAATCCCATCAAAATGAGCTGTTTTACAGTCTTCTGGTGCGGAAATTGGGTTTGCACTCGAATGACGTACCAAGCTGTCACCAAAGAATTTATTGATCAAACTATCTTTGTTTTCTGACAAAGCCCCGCTAATAAAGTGGTGCTGGGCTTGAATATAAAAACTACCACAACGAGCGCTTTGTTCGTAAGGATCGTTATCATTTTCTGACTCAGAATCATCTGGATCTTTCAAATGCATCAAACCATTTTTAAGGTCCCGAATCCCCTCACTGCGCATATCAATCCAGTCTGCCCAATGACTAATATATTCTCGTGGAATCAAACGTACGATTGAACTGGTAAGATGTCCGAATTTTTCAAGCGGCGAGCCTTCGTGAGGCGTGCCGATATAGTAACAATTTGATAATTTATCAATCCACGTTGATTTATAATCTTGTGCAAATTTCTGGGCACTCCGAATGAGTAAACCGCCCATACTGAAGCCCATTAATACTACTTCATCAATCTCAATTGGATAAACAGATTCTAGCTGACAAAGTAAGTCATTAAGCTGTTGGCCATTTTCTTTAATAGATATACCGGTGTTATACCGCAAGTAAAAGGGCGTAAAACCATATGTGTCTTGAATACGTCGTCCATAGTTATCATTTGAGCCCTCATCACTATTATTTACTGAGCCCTCAGTTTGCTCTTCGTCACTGACTTCAGGCTTGAGATCCCAAATAGTTTCCAGATTGGTTAAGCCATGCACCAGCACAATAATTTTATTTGAAAGCCGCTTATCTGATGAACTGCCTGTTGGGATTTCTGATTTATCGTGCATTTGTTGGGCTAAAGTTTCATCCAAAACCAGTGCTTGGTCTTGATGATAAAAAGCCATTTCAATTGCCAAAGGGTTATTTTCTTTTACTAAATAATCACCTACCACGCCATTCAAAACAGAACGACTCAGGTTTGCCCAGCTTTGTATTTCTGCTTGCGTAATCTTTTTCTCATCCATTTTCATTTACTCACTTACATTTGTGGTAATCGAAGCACGCCTAAAAGCGTTTGGTTTGAAATGGAAAACACCATCATTTCAATGTGAACACCAAGCGGTATCGGCTCCTGAGTTCCATATCCTTCAGATCTTTATAATGCTGGTAATCTATAAGAATACAAGCCTCTTGTGACGCTTAAACCAGTTTAATCCATTAAAGTAATATTTCAGCCCAATATCTTTGAACAGTCTCTTTACTGTCAGATTACAGGCATTTGAGGTAAGCTAGCCATCATTATTTCTTACACCTGATTACTGGCGCCTTTTACATGTTTGATATTGCTGTTTTTAAGCACTTGTCCGATAAAAAAATCCTTGTTGTTGGCGATGTAATGCTGGATCGTTACTGGCAAGGTGATTCACAACGAATTTCACCCGAAGCACCGGTCCCGATTGTTAAAATCGCAGAGCGTGAAGATAAAGTTGGTGGCGCGGCTAACGTCGCCAGAAATATTGCCCACTTAGATGGCCAAGTAACATTAATGGGCATTGTCGGTGATGATGAGAATGCCATGTTATTAGAAGCGATGTTAACCAATGAAAATATCGATTCTGCTTTGATCAGACAATCTGATCAGCCAACGATTGCCAAGTTACGGGTTATTAGCCGCCACCAGCAAGTTGTTCGCCTTGATTTTGAACAAGCTTTCGCACAACAACATGCTCAAACATTAATGGAAGCATTTAAAAACTGTGTTGCCGACTATGACTTTGTCGTCTTTTCAGACTATAACAAAGGCTCTTTGCACTATGTTTCCGAGATGATCCAACAGGCTCGTAAACTGAATAAAATAGTTCTTATCGACCCTAAATCCAAAGACTTATCTATTTATCGTGGTGCCAATATTATCACCCCGAATAAGAATGAGTTTTTATCAGCGGGTGGCAATGCTGACACTGAGTTATCCATCATTGAATCGTCACGTAAAATAATGGAAGACTGTGAGATTGAATCTATTCTACTCACGCGTAGTGAGCAAGGTATGTCGGCCATTACAAAAATAGACAAAGTCGATATGCCGGCCCAAGTGTTAGAAGTTGCCGATGTGACGGGCGCAGGTGATACGGTCATCGCAACCTTGGTCGTGATGATGGCAGCAGGCCTTCCATTTGTAAAAGCCGCTCAAGTTGCCAATCTGGCCGCTGGAATTGTCGTTGCAAAACTCGGTGCTGCTACCGTATCACCAAAAGAACTTTACCAAGTCACCAACACTGAAATGTTTAAATCCAAAAACAGCCACTACCAAACTCCTTTTGATGACGTGCTTCGCCATATTGAATTCGCACGCCATTCTGGAGAGAAAATTGTTTTCACCAATGGCTGTTTCGATATTCTCCATGCAGGTCATGTTCATTATCTAGAGCAAGCCCGCGCTTTGGGTGATCGTTTGGTTTTAGGTTTGAATAGTGATGAGTCAGTTCGCCGCTTAAAAGGCGAAAGTCGTCCTGTGAATTCGATTAAAGATCGGGCAACGGTATTAACGGGCTTATCTTCTGTTGACTGGGTAATTCCTTTTGGAGAACAGACTGGCACGCAATACGATGACACACCGTTTCATATGATAGAAAAAATTATGCCTGACGTGTTGGTGAAAGGCGGAGATTATACCGTTGATACCATCATGGGTGCCGATATTGTTCAGGCTAATGGTGGCCAAGTCGCTGTCATTGAATTTGTTGAAGGCTGTTCTACGACACGCATCATCGAAAAAATTCAGGACAAAAACACTCAGTCCAAATCGTAGATAAGTCATAACCACCCAATACCAAACACCAAGTGAGAAGCTAAAACAGTGCCTTTAAAGTCTATTTGTATTCTTCGCCTTTCTGCTATTGGAGATGTCTGTAATGCGGTTGCAGCAGTACAAGCGATTCAACGACATCACCCTGATGTGAAAGTGACTTGGATCATTGGCAAAATCGAGAAGGTTTTGCTGGATGGCTTAGCAGGTGTGGAATTTATCGTATTCGATAAGTCTCAAGGTCGTGATGCTTTCAAACAGCTCAAACAGTCGATGAAAGGCCGACAATTCGATGCCTTACTACACATGCAAGTTGCTTTACGTGCTAATTGGGCTGCGCGACTGATTCCGGCAAAACGTAAAATTGGGTTTGATTGGGGCAGAGCTAAAGAGTTTCATTCCCTTGTCACCAATGAGCGCATTAAAGAACAAACCGAAGCGCATGTCTTGGAAGGCTTCTTTGCTTTTGCTGAAAAACTAGGCGTACCTGAATCAGAGAAGCATGATTTAAGCTGGCAAATTCCTATTTCTGATGAGGACATAAAATTTGCTAACGCACATATTCCGCCTAAATCTGAAACTGAAGCTACTCGCACATTAGTCATCTCACCCGCTGCCAGCAAAGAAGAACGTAATTGGTTACCTGAGTATTACGCAGCCATCGCAGACTACGCCCATAATAAAGGGTTTAATATTGTACTTTGTGGCGGCCCAAGTGATGTTGATAAAAATCTGGGCTCAGCAATTTTAAAATTTGCACAATGCCCCATAAATAATCTAATCGCGCAAACCAGCTTGAAACAAATGCTAGCGCTGCTTGCCAATGCCAGCATTGTTCTTGCTCCTGATACTGGCCCTGCTCATATGGCGGTTTCACAGCACACGCCAGTGCTTGGTTTATATGGCCATTCAAACCCCAAACGAACCGGCCCTTACCTCTACCAGCAATATGCGGCAGAGGTTTACCATAAAAACATTCAAGTTCAAAAAGGTAAGAACGCTAAACATCTGGCTTGGGGAACGCGAGTAAAAGGCTCTGATATCATGCAACAGATTACCGTTGATAGCGTCATCGAAAAGTTTGATCTGATTGTTAGTGACTTCAAGCTTTAGAGACCGACATTGATGGACATGATGATTTGGGGCATCGCAGCACTAAGTTTACTCGTAGGGTGCTGGGTACAAACCGCTCTAGGTTTTGGTATGGCAGTAATTGCCGCGCCTATCATCGTAATATTCAAACCTGAATGGGTGCCGGTGGTTTTAACCATGACGGCCTTAGTATTAAGTTTGCTCAATACTTGGGATCAACGTGAACATTTACAAACAAAAAGCTTAATCACGCCCTTTATAAGCCGAATCCCTGGAACACTACTAGGTGCTTGGCTACTTCTTCAGCTAGATACAATATGGCTACAATTTTCAGTGGCAGCTTGTGTACTACTTGCTGTGGTGATTAGCTATATTGGAAAACAATTCTCCTATACTCCTAAACGACTCGCATTTGCTGCATTTATTAGTGGTATTACCGGCACAACCACCTCCATTGGAGGCCCTCCCATGGCATTAGTCATGCAATATGGTAACCCTAAAACGGTTCGCGCCAACCTATCTTTCTATTTCAGTTATAGCTGCATCATTAGCCTGATTGCCTATGCTTTTATGGGCTTAATCACTGAATCAATTTTATATGCCTGCTTAAGCTTCATGCCTGTTTGTTTACTTGGGTTTATCAGCGGTATTAAAGCAAGAAGCTTTGTCGATGCTGGCCGGTTTCGCCCTCTACTATTAATACTGTGTAGCATTGCTGGGGTGATAGCATTGCTTGGAGCAGTTAGACAACTGTAAACGATAGTTTCATAGGTAAAGATTAATCTTGGCTACTTCTATTTTTAAACTAAACTTATTAAGTGATCTGTAAAAAAGAGAAATTCATACGATAGTCATTTGACTAAGCAACATTGTCATTCCGGTGCGCTCTTCAGCCGGAATCCATTATTTACTACCTATAATAGCCATTAAATAGCTGGGTTCCGGCTAAAAGACTACCGGAATGACGAGGGTTGATGACTACGGTTTGACGAAGGCTTGAGACCACAGGTGTGGCGAAAATTTAAGTCGTGCAAAGCACTTAAAAAGCAAATAGGAGTCCTAATTTTTTGATTACAAACAAGCAACAACTCAGCGAATCATTAGAACAAACCAAGAAATTTGAACACCGAAACTTAGGTCAGGTCCTATTTCAAACTGGCATCATCACGTCCAAGCAACTTAAAGAAGCAATATCTGAACAGAAAAAGAATAATGGTGAATTATTGGGCCATATTATTTTTAGACTAGGCTTTGCCACTGATCACCAAATAAAAAACGCCCTATCATGCTGTATGGAGATCCCCTTTGTTCAACTCGATAATTTTGAAGTTGAAATAAATGAACTTAGACACATTCCGGCTGATTTCGCTCGAACCCACGTAATAATCCCCATAATGATTCACAAGGAAAGACTCGTCGTCGCGATGGAAAACCCATCAGACTCAGAAACGCTTGATATGCTTTATTTTATGTCAGGTCATGTTATTGAGCCTGTATTGAGCTCAGCAAGGGACATCGAGTACGCTATTTCGCAGCACTATGGTTCAAGTGACATTGAAGATGTACTCAATGACCTCCCTTATGCCAATAAGACAACAACACAAGAAGAACAGCTAGCAATCAAGCTAGCGAGTGATAGACCTACTGTGCGCTTAATCCATAATTTGATTATGGACGCGATCACACGCAAAGCATCCGATATTCACATTAGGCCCAGAAAACATGATGTTGATATTCTATTCAGAATGGATGGCAGTTTAGTCAAAGTTAGAAACTTCGATAAAAAAATGTTGCCCGCTGCCATTGCCCGAATAAAAATTATAGGAGGAATGAATATCGCCGAGCATCGCTTACCTCAAGACGGCCGCTCGAAAGTGAAACATAAAGGGAAAACGGTTGATTTACGTATCTCTATTATGCCAACAGTCCATGGTGAAAGTGTTGTGCTAAGGATTCTGGATACCTCTGAAAGCTTAAAACGAATTGAAGATATCGGTTTCAACGAACAGGATTCAGCACTGTTCTCACAACTAGTGAACAAAAGCAGTGGTTTGATTTTAGTCACTGGCCCAACGGGTTCAGGTAAAACAACGACACTGTATGCAGCTCTGCAATCCATAAAAAAACGTGATATTAATATCATTACCGTTGAGGACCCGGTTGAATACCTTATTGAAGACACCTTACAAATACAGGTAAATGCCTCAATAGACTACACCTTCGCCCGTGCCTTACGAAATATCCTCAGACATGATCCTGACGCTATTATGATTGGTGAAATTCGTGATGAAGAAACTGCAAAAATTGCAGTAGAAAGCTCTCTCACAGGGCACTTAGTCCTCTCCACATTACA
>CAJWBJ010000018.1 GCA_913020495.1 uncultured Oleiphilus sp. | reverse complement strand
TGGATATCCGTGATGCGGGTGACCCTGTTGAAGTTGCAAAACAATATGATGAGCAAGGTGCTGATGAAATTACCTTTCTTGATATTACTGCTAGTCATGAGGGGCGCGATACAACGGTCCATACTGTTGAAAAAATGGCGAGTGAAGTGTTTATACCATTAACGGTGGGCGGGGGGATTCGAAAAATAGAAGATATCCGTAACATGCTTAATGCAGGTGCCGATAAAGTGGGTATTAATACCGCAGCCGTTTTTAACCCTGACTTTGTGGGTGAGGCCGCAGCACGTTTTGGTAGCCAATGTATTGTGGTAGCCATTGATGCTAAAAAAGTGAGCTTGCCTGGAGAGGCGGCGCGTTGGGAAATTTTTACTCATGGCGGGCGTAAACCTACAGGGCTTGATGCGGTTGAGTGGGCAAAAAAAATGGCTGCTTACGGGGCGGGTGAAATACTGCTGACCAGTATGGATCAAGATGGCATGAAGAATGGGTTTGACTTGGGGGTGACGCGTGCGATTACCGACGCAATTTCGATTCCTGTCATTGCATCGGGTGGCGTTGGTAATCTTCAGCACCTGGCTGATGGTGTTACGGGTGGTGGTGCAGATGCTGTGCTAGCAGCCAGTATATTCCATTTTGGTGAGTATACTGTTCAGGAAGCCAAGGCTTTCATGGCAGCACAAGGTATTGAAATGCGTATGTAGCGCATGTGCCTTTATTTTATAGTTCTGTGTCTAGGTAACTTGCTCTGAGCCTTCAGGGCATTTAGGCTGACAGTTTATTAGCATTAACGGTGCGTGATCCCCGTCACGTAAGAAGCCTTCAATCACAAAGTCTTCATTTTTGCTTTTCAAAATACCTTTATCAGAGTCATCTTCGCAGAAGTTTCTTTGTTCGAAATTTACAATGTCGTTAATGTTATCGAGTCTGAGGGCGGTTATTTTACCTTCATTATGCTCTACAAAAATGATGATAGGCCTAATGCTCGACTCTGCGCGCTCTTTCGTTAATTGAAATAGGTGAGTCAGCTCAGCTAGGGTATTAACACATTCTTGCTCTAGGTCACTGATCGCTTTTGCATGTTCCTCCTGGTTTAGCCCCAGTAATTCTTGAGCTAACGTATGAAGTTTTTTATGTGGTATATCAAAGCGTTGTAAAGTCTCTGTAAGCTCTTCATTATCCGTTTCAAATTTATCATACCATTGGCCAAAAGTGCACATGCCTGGGTCTAAAGCTTGAGTAAATGGCATATTATTTTTAACAGAATTTTCTAGAGCATCCAGCCAGTCTTTATGTTGCTCTTCCATTTCATTCAATTTAGATATTAGCGCTTTCATCATTTGTTGATGATTTTTGGTTCCCAGTAGCTTATTAAAATCAAACAACTGTACAGTATTATTTTGAAAAGTGATTACGCCATGATTAAATTCGTCTAATTCATCTACCCGTAAATTGCGTTGAACATCTTTTTCAATATATAGCACTTGCTCTAGAGGAATCGCAAAAGAAGCTTCTGCTGTACTGAATGTAATGGCTGAGAGTTTTTTATCATTAAATAAACTATTTATATCTTTGCCACACATGGCTTTTTATACCTCAAGTTGGCTGATTATGGGGAGTTACAAATGTACGATGATACGTTTATACAGTATAGACAGGTATTTGAAAGCCTCCACTTAGTATAGGTAATAATTGATTGGAGCAGGGCGTCTTACTATTTGAGCGAAGTATTCAAAAAAATCATGTTATTGAGTGTATGCAGTATTAGCAGATAGCGTGTTTTTATGCGAGAAGGCTGTTGATGGGTTAAGCCAATTGTTTTTGAGCTGTTTATGGTTGCTGTGCATTTGTTGATGAGGGTGTTGGATGTGCCAAATTGCACTTACTGTGGCTAGTCTAATGCCTTTCTCATCTAATTTTGGGAGCGCCCAGCTTAAGTAGTCAACTGTCACTTTATGTGGGTGGGCAATAGCAATGGCTGTACCTTTCACTTTAGCGATCTCAATAAGTTTTAAAAACTGTTTCTGAACAAATTTTCGGGTTTGTTTGTGATCTAAAAATACGTCTCTGGTTAGATTGGGGATTTGATATTCTTCAGCGGTTTGAGCAGCAACCGAATTAGCTGAAGTTCTGCTATCGACAAAATAAAAAGGATGTTGTTTTACTTGCTCCATGACCCATTTCATTATTTTGGGTTTAGTTGTGAGTTTGCTGCCCATATGATTGTTGATACCAATCATGTTTGGAATGGCTTTAAAGCTATTGGCTAGTGTGCTTTTTATTTCTTGTTCTGACATGTTTTCGTGAAGTCCGCCTTTCCCAAGTTGAAGTCCTAGCAAGTTCTCCATTGGGGAGTGCAGCATAATTTCTTTGTTGTATTGCTGTGCTAATCTCAATAATGCTTGGGTATGTCGCCGCTCTGGTAAAAAAGCTAATGTTAGAGGGTAGGGGAGTAGGACAAGATCTAGTCCATTTTGATATTGATTTCCCATATCATCAATAATGATTGCAATGGTTGGCTGATTAATTGATTCAGCCATTGCGGGTAATGAGATAGGGAACAGGCCAAATAAACTTAAGAAGAAAGCAGCGGGAAAACGCTGCTTTCGGTAATTCAGTTTAATCATTTCTGTTTTTTATTTTGGGGCGCTGTATCTTGGGCAGCATTGGTATCTTGAGAAACCTGAGTATCTTGGGAGACTTTAGACATGGATTCTTTTTCTGGCGTGCCTTTTGAAATATTTAGAATATCAATGGCCTTGAGTAAGTTGAGTGCTTCTTGTAATTGGAAATCTCGCTCTAGCATCGCACGCTTTTTATCCTCTTCGCTATTTGTCTCATCTTTTTCTTCAGGTTGTTCGTTCCCATTGTCATTACTTAAGTGGCCTGCGAGATCCGCTTCGCGGAAAAAAGCACCTTTTTTCTCGTCGCTGAGCTTAGCGCGATTAACTTCTATATCGGGAATAATGCCCTGAGCTTGAATTGAACGTCCGCTTGGCGTGAAGTAGCGAGCGGTTGTTAGTTTCAAACCGTGCGTTTCATCTAATGCTAAAACGTTCTGAACAGAACCTTTACC
Source organism: uncultured Oleiphilus sp. (assembly GCA_913020495.1). Classification (GTDB taxonomy): domain Bacteria; phylum Pseudomonadota; class Gammaproteobacteria; order Pseudomonadales; family Oleiphilaceae; genus PZPK01. The sequence goes on along the minus strand of CAJWBJ010000018.1, from coordinate 46,353 downwards.
AAAGCTTTGAGTGCCCATAATGACTGCACGATCATGATCTTGAAGTGCGCCGGCAAGGATTTCAGATGCAGATGCAGAGCCGCCGTCAATTAACACGATAATAGGCATGCCTTTGGCGCTGTCGCCAGGTGTGGCACTAAAGCTTAATTCAGAGATGCTTGAGCGTCCTTGGGTATAGACAATTAGCCCTTCTTCCAAAAGTTGGTCTGCTACTTTTACAGAAGCTTGTAGAACCCCGCCTGGATTATTTCTCAAATCAATAATAAGGCCAGAAAGTTCGTCTATTTCTTTATTTAGTTTTTCTAGGCCTTTCGCAAAATCACTGCCAGTTTGAACTTGAAATTGAGTAATTCGAATATAGCCGTAATGTTCATCCAGAGGAACGGTTTTAACACTCGTTACCTGAATTGTGTCTCGAACCAGACTAATTTCCAATGGCTCTCTTTCGCCTGTACGAACAATGGTTAGCTTGATTGTCGTGCCAATTTCGCCGCGCATTGTATTGACGGATTCATCTAAACTCATTCCTTTCACAAGAGCATCATCTAATTTAATAATTAGGTCACCGGCTTCAATGCCTCCTTTTTGCGCTGGTGTATCATCAATAGGGGCAATAACCTTTACGAAACCATTTTCCATACCAACTTCGATACCGAGGCCGCCAAAAGAGCCAGAGGTATTTTCACGTAAATCCGTGAATGCACTAGGCTCAAGGTAAGCTGAATGAGGATCCAGACCTGATAGCATGCCTCGAATGGCATATTTTAAGAGGGTGGCATCATCAATTTCTTCGACATAGTCATTCTTGATTTTGCCAAATATATCAGTGAATTTCCTTAGCTCATTGAGAGGCAAAGGAAGAATTTCCTTGACAATTTCTTGGCTGGCTTCAGGGCTCGTTTCTGTAATTTCTGAGTCTGCACTGAATGCAGAGTTTGATATTAGGGTGCTGATCAGGAAAGAGCTGAGTAGCAAAGGTAAGGTCGAAATTGATTTCATTAAATGCGTCCTGAAGTATTATTTTCGTAGCCAGCGGCTAGGATTGAGGGGCTTTCCATTTTTTCTTATTTCAAAGTATAGCCCTGATTCATTTTTTGTACTGCTTTCGTTTGAATAAGCGATTGTTTCACCTGCGCTGACCCAGTCTCCCGTCTCTTTTACCAAGCTTTTATTATTCCCGTAAAGGCTCATGTAGTTATCGCCATGGTCAATAATAATGAGTAAGCCAAAACCGCGGATCCAGTTTGAAAAAATGATGCGGCCATGGTGAATAGCTGAAATTTGGTTATCTTCTTTTGTCGCAATGCGAATGCCATTTAGTTTTAATTTTCCTTGAGCAATTCGTGAGCCAAAGCGAGCCAATACTTTACCACGGCTTGGCCATGGAAGTTTAGATTTTTGTTGTTTGAAGGGGGTCGCATCGTCAGGAGTCGGAATATTTGCAATTGCTAGTTCAAGTTCCGACAATAATTTTTCCAGACGGCTTTGGTCGGCTTTCATTTTTTTTAGCCGTTGCGAATTGTTTTTTATATTTGCACTTAATTTAGAGAGAACTTTTTTCCGTTGGTTACGGTTGTGTCTTAATGTCTGTCGGTGAGTTTCAAGAGAGCGGCGGTTTTGGCTAAGTTTGGTTTGCTGCTTTAAAATTTCTGTTTCTGTGATCTTTAATTGTGCCAAACTTGATTGGAAGTTAGTGATTTTTTCATTTCTAGCATCTTTTATATATGAGAAATAATGCATGTAACGCGCAATATCTTGAGGCGCATCCGCATCTAATAACATCTTCAGGGCGGGTTGGTTGCCTTGAAGGTAGGCTGTTCTGAGTTGTTTGATTAAGAAGTTTTTTTGCTGATTCAGTGACGCTTTCTGCTGCTTGCTCTGTTTTTTTAAATCAGTTAGTTTGCGGACTTGTTTTGAGATTTTAGTGTTTGTTGCACGGATATCTTTGCTTATCCGATCTATTTGTTTGTCTTGTGTTTCAAGCTCTTTTGATAGACCGCTCTTTTCGGTATTGGCTTTAAATAACCAGTGATTTACTTTTGTAATGTTTTTCTTTAATTGGTCTAGTTGATGTTGAGAGGCATCCTGATTGGCTGAGTGGGCTATCTGAGGGCTTGTTAATGTGAAGCACAGAATAAAAAAGAAAATGACATGAAATGAAATTTGATTAGGCATTGTCGATTTCTTTTTTTCTGTGTGTTTAGGTTATTTTTAGCCACTTTACTGGATCAAAAGACTAAGTTCTCTTGATAAGGGACTGCCCTGTCATTTCATTTGGAACGGGTAACTCCATTAAGTCCAGTAATGATGGCGCAATATCACTTAGTTTTCCATCATCCTTTAAAGTGATCGCTGTTTCTCCTATATATACCAAGGGGACCGGTAGTGTTGTGTGAGAGGTATGTGCCTGGCCTGTATCAGGGTTTTGCATTTGTTCCGCATTGCCGTGGTCTGCGGTGATAAGGCAATGAGCACCTGCTTGAGTGATCGCATTACTTACTTTTTCAAGGCAGTCATCTAAACATTCTGCCGCTTTGATTGCTGCATCAAGTTTTCCTGTATGGCCAACCATATCGCCATTCGCAAAGTTACAAACGATCAAATCATACTGCTGGCTCTTAATCGCGGTGACGAGTTTTTCGGTTACTTCATAAGCGCTCATTTCAGGTTTCAGGTCATAGGTTGCGACATCGGGTGAAGGGATTAACTCGCGGGTTTCACCGTCAAAAAGAGCCTCTCGGCCACCACTGAAAAAGAAAGTTACGTGGGCATATTTTTCCGTTTCTGCAATCCTTAATTGTGTTTTTTCAAGTGCTTGCATATATTCACCCAAGCTATTCGGGAGTGCAGATGGAGGGTAAGCGCAGTTGGCTTGAATGTCCGCAGCGTATTCAGTGAGCATGACGAAATCGGCAAGAACAGGTTTTTTGTTTTGGGTGAATTCATTAAAATCGGTGTCAACGAAGCTACGGGTGAGTTCACGGGCTCTGTCAGCTCTAAAGTTCATAAAGATAACGGTATCGCCATCTTTGATGCAGGCGTTAGACTGATCGGCATTACCTAATGTTGTCGCAGCAACAAACTCATCACTCTCGTCTCGTTTATAAGCCGCGTGAAGTCCTTCCACTGCATTTTCAGCATGGTGGTCAGCTGTACCTTCTGTTAGCAGGTCGTAAGCAAGTTTGACCCGATCCCATCGATTGTCTCTATCCATTGCATAATATCGACCAATTATCGATGCGACCCGGCCTCGTCCCAAGGTTTTTAATTGTTCATCTATTTTTGATAATGATGGCTCGGCGCTTCGAGGTGGTGTATCTCTACCATCCAAAAATGCATGAACATATATTTCTTTTGCCCCTTTTTTTGCGGCTAATGAGATGGCTGCCTGAATGTGGTCTTCGTGACTATGAACACCTCCGGGAGAGACTAAGCCTAAAAGGTGAACGGCCTTGTTTTGTGATACTGCAGCATCAATCGCATTATTGAGTACAGGATTCTGTTCAAAGGTATTGTCAGTAATATCTTTAGTGATGCGTGTAAAGTTTTGGTAAACAATTCGACCGGCGCCTAAATTCATGTGGCCAACTTCAGAGTTGCCCATCTGACCTTCTGGTAAGCCAACAGCCATACCGGATGTTTGAATGAGGTTACGGGGCTGTTCGCGCCAAAGTTTATCCCAAAAAGGTGTGTTGGCTTGAAGAATCGCGTTTGATTCCATCTTTTCACTATAACCCCAGCCATCTAGAATTATCAGGGCTGTTGTTTTCTTTACCGGATTAGCTTTCGTCATACTGGGGTCGTGGTCCGTATTTAATGATATTGGTTGGGATTTTAACGTGAATCAGTAGTTATGGCGACTTTTATGGTGAAGACTATGACAAGTGTTTTCATTCGATCAATCGAGCTCTTAGCTATTAAGGGAAGAGCGCCTTGTGTATAATGCGCCACATTTAAAATATTGGGCAAAGAGAATGGATCAACTAATTGAATTTGTAACAAATCATATAGAGCTATCTGGTGTATTTATCGCGCTCTTAGCAGCCTTGTGGTTTACTGAAAAATCTCGCTCTGGCCGTTCTGTTAGCCCTCAAGAAGCAACGCTTATGTTAAATAGAGATGAAGCGGTGATTGTGGATGTTCGTGATAAAAAAGAATACAACGAAGGCCGTATTTCAGGCTCTGTGCATATCCCGTTCGCAAACTTGAAAGATCGTAGTTCTGAACTGGAGAAATATAAATCCAAGCAGATCGTATTAGTCGATAAAATGGGGCAGCACTCGGGCATGGCCGGCAAGACGCTTAAGGCTGAAGGGTATGAAAATGTTTGCCGGATGACCGGTGGTATTTCTGAGTGGACGAACAGCAACATGCCTTTGGTTCGTAAGTGATCTTCAGTAAAATTGTAGGTGTTGTTGTATGAGTCAACCTGAAATCGTAATGTATTCATCTCGTTTTTGCCCTTTTTGTGTTAGGGCAAAAGCTCTTTTTCTTAAAAAGAAACTTGAGGTCGAAGAAATTCTAATTGATCAGCAACCAGAAATTCGTCGGAAAATGATGGTGGAAAGTGGTCGGCATACAGTGCCTCAAATATGGATAGGTGAACAGCATATAGGGGGTTGCGACGAGTTGCTGGCTTTGGATCGCACGAATAAACTTGAGGCGATTTTGGACGCCTGATTTTGATTTGAGTCAATTTTATGCTCTCAAATCAAAAAAAAGAGAGCTATGCCCTCGCTATTTTTTATGTCAAAGCCTAGTATTTATTTTTTATTCATAAAGTTAGCATTTTAAAATTTCTTTTTTATTAATTTAGAGCAAATATACAGGATCTATCATGGCCGATAACGAAACACCTTCAGAAAACACACAAGAAAATCAAGAAAAGGGCCAAGCAAATTTTGCGTTACAACGTATTTACGTTAAAGACCTTTCTTTCGAGTCACCAAATTCACCTCAAATATTCCAGAAGCAGTGGAAGCCTGAAGTTAAGATGGATTTGTCAACGAAGCATAAAAAAGTTGCTGATGACCTTTATGAGGTTGTCATCTCAGTGACATTGACTGTTGCTGTGGAAGGAATGACTGCTTATATTGTCGAGGTTCAGCAAGCTGGTTTATTTACTGTCCAAGGTGTTGAAGGAGGCCAGTTGGCTCAAGCTCTAAATGCATTTTGTCCTAACCTTCTATTTCCATATCTTCGTGAAACGGTTGATACTGCTGTTATTAAAGGTAGTTTTCCTGCCATGATGTTAGCGCCAGTTAACTTTGATGCAATTTTTGCTCAAGCTGTCATGCAGAAGCAAAAAGAGGCTGCAGAAAAAGCGGATGAATCTACCGCTCACTAAATAAAATAGTCGATAAAAAAAACAGTATCTATCTCTATCTATTTGAGAAGATGCTGTTTTTTTTTGAGTGAAAATAGTTCTGCTTAAACTCCGTCTGGAAAACCATTTTGCCGCCAGGCTTCATAAAGAATAATTGCTGCTGAGTTTGATAAATTTAAGCTCCGGCTTTCTTTAAGCATTGGTATACGGATGCACTGTTCTGGCCCAAGATTTTCTAATATCTGAGCCGGTAACCCCCGTGTTTCGGGCCCAAATAGTAAGTAATCACCTTTACCAAACTCTGCGTTATGGAAGTATTTACTGGCTTTGGTTGTTAATGCGTACATTTTTTCGGGTTTTTCATCTTTTATGAAGTGATTAAAATCAGTGAAGATGTTGATGTCAGCAAACTCATGATAATCAAGCCCCGCTCTTCGAAGTCTTTTTTCATCTAACTCGAAACCTAGAGGCTCAATAAGGTGTAAGCGGCACCCAGTATTGGCTGCGAGTCGAATTATATTTCCTGTGTTGGGAGGGATTTCAGGTTCAAAAAGGACAATATTAAACATTAAGTAGTTTCCAGTTTACTTCGTGTGGAGGCGAGATTATATCGTGATCGAACGGCCACCGTCGACATTGATGATTTGTCCGGTAATGTATTCGCACTGGATAAGGAAGTGAACTGCTTCTGTAATTGCTTTGGTCGAACCAAGTTTAGCTAAGGGGATTTTATTCAAAATTTCTTGTTGGTGTGTTTTCTGGGAGTCGGATGCTTCCTTCTCGGAGGAGGGCCATAAAATGGCACCGGGAGAAATGCCGTTCACACGCACCGTTGGTGCAAATTCTAGCGCTAAACTTTGGCTCATCATTGAAATTCCAGCCTTGCTAATGCTGTATATACTGTGGGATTTTAGTGGTCGGTTAGCGTAGATATCTACAAGGTTAATAATGCAGCCGTCATGCTCGTTTAAAGACGGATGGAGAGCGTTTGATAGTAGCCAGGCTGAACGAATGTTGGTGTCTATTATGTGTTGCCATTGTTTGGTTTGATTAATGATGGTCTGATTGGTGGGAGTTTCATGATGCACTGTATTGTCTGGTTCAAAGATAGAGGCATTGTTGATTAGTACGTCTACTCTTCCCCAGTGCGCTTGAGCCATTTTTACTAAGTGATTTAATTCATCTGATTTTCTAAGGTCTGCTTTAATAGCGACAGCTGAATGTGCTCTTTTTTGATTTAAATCTGTCGCAAGGGCTTGAGCAAGTTGTTCATTTTGATGGAAGTGAATAATGACACAGTAATTCATTTCATGGAGGCTTTCTGAAATGGCCTTTCCAATACGCTGACTTGCTCCAGTGATTAAAGCAACAGGGTGAGCGTTCTTTGTGCTTATATTGGGCATGTTAGGTATTTCCTTGCTGCAATAATTTAATGCGTGCTTTTCGCTCTAAATCAATTTGCATACCGACTTCTTTTCCTGTTGTTCCTTGCTGGATAATTCCTTTATTGATAAGTGAGCTAGCAGTTACGGACTGTGCTTGTTTGAGAGCTTCCAGAAAGAACTGGCCCTGCGGATACTTGATTTCTTCGAAACCAGTCCTGCCTTTCGCATCAGCTTCACAACAAAGTAATACCTTTTCAAAGCGCTCAGGCCGCCTGAAAGCATCACATTGCTTTAACACTTTTAGAATAGTTGCACTTTTTAACTCATTTACTTTATGAACATGAGTGTGGAATTCACTAACTAATAGCGCTAGTTCCCGATAGTGATTTGGGATTTTTAAGCGTTGGCATAACCCTTTGATTAGTTTTAAACCTTTTTTCTCATGTCCGTAGTGGTGGGGTAGTTTGTCTGTAGGGCTTAAGGCTTTGCCAAGATCATGAACAAGGCTAGCAAAACGAACATCAGGCTCTTTACTCAATATGCAGGCTGCTTGTAATGACATTATTGAATGGATGCCGCTATCAATTTCAGGGTGATATTTGGGTGGTTGCGGAACGCCAAATAAGGCGTCGATTTCAGGGAATAGTGTCTGTAAACTTCCTGATTTTTTTAGTGTGTCGAAAAAGACCCAGGGTGAATCTTCTTTAAGTGCTCGTTCTGTCTCTTGCCAAACCCTTTCTGAAACTAGGTGTTTTGTTTCTCCTGCTTTATCCATTGCTTGCATCAGGTGCATTGTCTTTTTTGCAATTTGGAAGCCTAAAGGTTCAAGTCTGGCGGCAAAGCGAGCAACACGCAATATTCGAAGTGGGTCTTCGGAGAACGCTTTGGATACATGTCTGAGAGTTTTAGATTTTAGATCGGCCCGGCCATTAAATGGGTCAATGATTTGTCCGCTCAGGTCCATTGCCATTGCGTTAATGCTCAGGTCTCGACGTTTTAGATCTTCTTCAAGGGTGACTTCAGAGGAGGCATAGCATTCGAAACCTTGATAGCCATGGCCTTTCTTTCGCTCGGTACGTGCCAGAGCGTATTCCTCTTTTGTTTCAGGGTGAAGAAAGACAGGAAAGTCAGCACCAACTTGAGTGTAGTTTTGTTGTTTCATCTCTTCTGGGTTTGATCCAACAACAACCCAGTCACGATCTTTAGTCTTTAGCCCAAGAAGCTTGTCTCGGACCGCGCCGCCTACAAGATAAATTTTCATAGAGGTTTAGAAAGATAACCCAAGGCCGATGGTTCCACCTATTTCAACATCATTCACCATGATGGCGGTTTCAATGCTAAAGCCATGTGGTTGATACAAGAACCCTCCTGATAGAGTGGTTGTATCTTGGGCCGCGCCTTCAGTTGAAACAGTATTGATGCGTAAGCCTGCTCGTAAATGAAAATCGTCTCGCCAGTAATACTCGCCACCTAATGATAAAAATCGAGTTAGGCCTTCGAAATCGAATACCTCATGTTCACTTAACTCAATGTCCATTGTGACCATGAAGTTTTCGCGATAGTGGGCCATACCTACTTGGTATAGTGCTTGGATTGCGCGTTTCTTTGCAGGAAAATCGGGGTCTGCCCGGCCTGCTCCGAAAGGGGTAAAGTCAGTGGGAAATAAGTTCATACCTGAGAAACCAAATACCCACTCGCCCTCAAGCCAGAATCCGTCAAGGCCAAGTTCCTGTTCAAGAAAATCATCGGTGAGTAGCATTGCGAAGCCAACATCCAGGTTCCATTCGAGCAAGCCCGTGCTTAAGCGTTCGTCAGGTGGATTGGCAACATCGTAATCATTGATTTTGTATGAAATGTGGGAGCCATTCATTTCAATTAATTTAGGTGTGAAGCCCCATGATATTGGCATGTTGTAATCATAAACATTGGTGGTGGCAACAGTGGCACCAAACTCTTTGATTTCAAAGAAAGTGCTGTCAACGGTCGGGTCTAATAAGTCTTCGAAATTTCCCCGAGGCATGCTTACATTATCGGGGTCTTCCAGAGATGCGACGATGCTATCAATAAGGCCGTTCTCTTTATTGAGGATGGTGACTATTTCCCTGATTTCTCTACGAGTGTAAAAATTAATGGTGACGGGGTCTGTGTCAACTAATAAACTAAATGCACTCGTTTCATCAGAGCGGTATGAGCTTAGGTTGAGATCTTTAAGTTTCTTCTTTAACTGTTGCCCTGATATTTTGGCAGCGGCTACTTTCACTTTGTAGGTTTCTGGACTTCCAATTGAATCATTGCTCTCGTCGACATCTTCCAGAAAGTCTTCTTCTAAAGTGCTTTTTTGATAACCACGTATGTCGTCTTCTAAGTCGTAGTCATATAATTCGCGCGTGCCCAGCGATGCGCTGATATAAATTTTGTCTGGCTTACTGCCTCTGTTAAATGCAATCAAAGCCGGGTTGTGAGATGTCGCATTAAATTTGGTTGATGCTGCAACACCGGTTCCCCCCATCGCCATGGATCGAGGGTCAAGAAAGGTGCGGTATCCACTAAGTGCAACGCTGCTATAGCTTAGACTTAAAATCAATAAACAGGGTAGACAGGCAAGGCTGGGTAAAGCTTTAAATCTCATTGTGGGCTTGTTCCTCAAACTTAAACATCCATGGCAGCATAAAACTCAATGCAAAAAAACGTTTCATAGTGTAACTGAAAGTTAAGGTGCACAACGAAAGATACGTCACGCTTTTTTATATTAACTGGCAGCATTTCATATGTGAAAGGGCTTTGAATGACTCAATCCAATGTCATTTCAGTAGTCTTCTCTGCTGGAACCCAGTCCTTTATGGCTATTTCGGTAATATAACAATGGATTTCAGCTGAAAGCGCACAGGTATGACAAAGTAGTCTATAGAAACATTATCGTGCAAAGCGCTCTATTAAGTATATATTTTTTGATTTATGTCTCATTGATTGCGTATTACGGCTATTGCCGCTTGTTTACAGCTAAGACTCTGAAAGCGGCAATTTCTAGCCTGATTTAATGAAAAGATATGCCAATTTATTGCAATTCTTAATGTGGCACAACTTTTTCATGGTTTTTTATGAAAGGTCTAATTTGAAAAATTAAAATGTGCAACAAGGGTTGAGTGAATGAGTCGTTATCTTACTTTTCGTATGGTCATTCTACAGGTAGTTATGGCTGCTTTTTTAAGTATGAGTGTGAACTTATGGGCAACAGGTTATAAAGCAGAGTCTCATGATGCCGGCTCACATGATAAAAAAAGTAATGGGGAGATGGAGCGGCCTCCTGCCGCTCCGATTGTTGTCCGTGTAACGGGCTATAGTGCCTATGAAAAAACTGAGGATATGACCTCGGAGCCAAAACGATTAATGGCTTTAAGGGCGTCTAAGCTCGACGCCTATAGAGCATTAGCTGAGCGAATATATGGCACTGGTATTACGGGGACGTCAACAGTTCAGGATTTTGTTTTAAAGCACGATGGTTTTGGTACGGTTGTTGATACGGTAATTCGGGGTGCGCGAGTCGTATCAGTTAGTGAAAAAAAAGGCGCAGGCTTTGAAACGGTATTGGAATTACTTTTACCCGGTGATTTTCAAGACTGTTTGACCAAAACAAATAGCTTTCGAAATGGCTCAAACTGTTTAAGGCCTTTGCCGCAGTTTAATGCGTATCACTCGGACAGTACTCTTTCCAACAGTAAGAAAAGACATAATTCCATGGATTCTATTTATTACCTGAAGTAAGAATATTTATGACAAAAAAATTTGGTTTAGCTTTACTATTGATATTATTTTCTCAATTGAGTTTTTCTGATTGGGTTCAGGTCACTGGTCGTGCGCCGTTTAAGAAAGGCTTATATGAACAGGCTAGAGAGCATGCAAGAAAAGATGCTTTGCAGCAGGCTGTGATGCAATTTGGCTCTCAGGTCAAAAGTGAACAAAGAGTCGTTAATGGTATTTTGAAGCATGACCAGATCAGTGTTTCTAGTCAGGCTCGTGTGAATAAATCGATTGTGGTGGATGAATACATCTGGAAAGGCGTTTTACATCTTTCTATGAATATTGATGTTGAAGATGTACCGGCATGCCCAACCTCTCAGGCAAGTGCTTATAAAAAGAAAGTCGTAGTTTTAGGTTTTTCTGTTCAGTCGCCTGAGCAGGCTCGTCTAGGTTCAATTCATGATGTAAATAGAGGCTTGTCTAGCGTGCTAAATCAAGCTTTACATGAACAAGGAGGTTTAGTTGTTTTTCAAAGTAGCCAACATACTTTATATGATGAAGTTTCTAATGCACCATCAAGTTATACGGAGCAACAAACATTAACTAAAGCAGCAGCATTTGCAAAGCAGACTGGGGCGCAATTTGTTGTCTCGGGGGTGGTTAGAGATCTTGGTGTTGAAGATGAATCTGTATTTGAAAACTCATATTGGGCGCGTTTGAAACGTTTTGGTTCTCAGGCAAATACAAATAGACGCTTCTCCGCTGATATCTTTGTTCATGATGGTTTTAGTGGGGCAATCATTTGGCAAAGAAATTTTGCATTGAGCGCCAAATGGACGGCAGATCCAGACAAAAAAGTAGGCTTTGGTAGTGCAGAATTCTGGCAGGATGATTATGGTATTGCTGTTAATGAACTTGTTCATACCATGGCATCGATGGTGGATGAACAACTTCGCTGCCAACCTTTCATGACGCGTATTTCTCGCGTAGAGGGTAAAACTTTACACTTCTCATCGGGTGCGAGTTCAGGGGTTCGACCTGGCGATAAATTATCTTTATATCGAACCTTTAATTATTATGACGCTGATATGTTAAAAGGGGCAGAGTTGACGAATGTAAAGACCGCTCTAACAGTTTCACAGGTGCACCCTGGTTTTGCGAGTGGAAATATATCTGTGGATCCGGGGCGGCTTAATATTCAAATTGATGATTTGTTAGTTGCGTGGTAGTTATTGATTTACGAATGTCATTTTAGTCAGAAGTTCGCCACCAGGTAAAAATATTTGGAACTTTAAATGGTGCGATGGCGAGATATAACTTCTTCAGATAAAAAGCGAAGCGAATTCTTCGATACCAGAATATTTTTTTAATTTTTCGTTGTGCAAGTTCATAGCCTTCATTGTATAAATCATCAAATTGTTTTGAGTTGTCCAAGCGGCTGTAGTGTTCTAACTCTAACGAGAGAGTTAAGTCTGCTTTTTTTAATTGGTCCTTGGTTCTCAGATCTATGGCAATATCAATCGCATTACCCATAATGGCAATTATGTCTTTTGGGGGTGAATAGTTTTGGCTACCATTTAAATTTACCCCTATGGTGATACCTGCTCCCATCTTGTCCAGTAAACTAATGGGGACATTCTCAGTAATGCCACCATCAACCAAGGTTTTATTCTCTATTTCGATAGGGATGAAAATACCCGGAATTGCGGTGGATGCACAGACTGCTTTTGCAAGGTTGCCATGCCTTAAAATGACTTGCTCTCCGGTTGAAATATTGGTGGTGCAAATAGCGAGAGGGATGTTTGCATCTTCAATATTTACATTACCTAAATCTTTGAGGATCATCGTTTCAATGGATCTGGTTGAGAACATGCCTTTCTTATGTAGGGAGAGACCAATAACGGATGTAATATTAAGCCCCTCTCCAATATCTTTAATATCTTCGATGCTTTTTCCAAAAGCATAATAACTGGCGACTAGTGCTCCTATACTTGTGCCAGAAATAAATGAAATAGGAATATTGCCTTCTTCAAAGGCTTTGAGTACACCGATGTGAGCGATGCCTCTTGCTGCACCACCACCTAGCGCGATACCAATGCTTGAATTGAATAGGTTCCATTTCATTGTTTATTTGACCTGATTGAACCGGACCACTCCTGAATGAGTGGTTAAAGCCAGTAAGAAAATAAAATTAAAATTAGTCCGCCTAAATAGCGTTGCCAAGGTTTTTTGATACTTAATTCATATTGGCAAAGCTCTTCGGAATGTTTTATATCATCCAAAAAGTCATGTTCGAGTTGGTTAATACTTTCTTTTAGCTGAAGAGTGTAATCGACTTCGAGATCATGAAGTAGGCTCCTTCGATTAAAGTTGCTTGATCCAATACTTGCCCAGTCATCAATGATTAATGTTTTGGCGTGAAGAATGCCGGTTTGATATTCATAAATTCTGGCGCCAGCATTTAATAGTTGTTCGTAAAAGAATGAGGCGGCCCAAGGCATAAAAAACACATCGGACTGATAGGGCAATACGATACGGACATCAATCCCTTTTTTACTTGCCGATACTAAAGCCTGAAGCAATTTTGAATCTGGGACAAAGTAAGCATTAGTAATCCAGATATGGTTTTCGGCAAGAGATATCCGTGAAAGTAATTGTCTTCGCTGTGTTTGTCGTAATAGTCGTGTGAAGTTGAATAGAAAAGGGGAGGGTAATATAGTCTGAGCAAGGCGCTTTTTTGCTTTTCGTTTCCATTTGTTCCAACTCAAATCAAAAACAGATTGTGCTGCTTGAGTACTGACTTGATGGAGTTCAATGGCTGTATCTCGCCAGCTTTCTCCGCCATGAGCCCTTAATAAATGTTTTTGGCTAATGTTAATGCTGCCTAGCCAGATAGATTCTTGGTCAATAATTAATATTTTTCGGTGATTTCGCTGGTTAATGTAACTCAATAAATACCAGAATTTTTGAATCCCTTTAATGGATGAGAGGGAAAAAGACCATTGTTGGAAATGCCAGGGAAGTGGTCGGTGAATACGAACCTGAGCGCCCGCTGTTCTGAGCTGCTTGGCGATATGTACAAAGTCAATATTCACTCCCATGCCATCGACTAATAGTCTAACCACTACGCCACGTTGGGCAGCTTGTATCAGGGCATGAGAAATTTTTTCACCGATAGCGTCGACCTCAAAGATATAGGTTTCCATATCAATTTGAGATTGAGCATTGCTTATTGCGTGGAGTACGTTATCGAAATAGGGACTGGCTTGACGATAGATGCACTCTTTAGGCTTGCTATCTTGCATAAATATTCACGTCAAAGTGTCACTCTCATTCTGAGAATGCACGACCTATTTTAAATACTGATTAATTATTCTGTGCAATCAGTTTTACTCGTTCAATCATGGATCTAAGTCCATTGCCGCGTGTTGGGCTGATATGGCGGATTAAATCCATCTTTTCAAATAATGCTTCAACATCTAATGTTTTGATTTCATCAGGGGTTTTGGCATTGAATGTAGCGAGTACAACGGCTGCTAGCCCTTTAACGATAATGGCATCACTTTCGATCAAAAGATAAAGTTTTTTGTCTGCTTCATCCATTTTGTGAATTAACCAAACTTGACTTTGGCAGCCATGAATAAAGTTTTGCTCTATTTTCTCACTTTCAGGAAAAGCCGGTAGAGACTTACCTAAATCGATGATGTAGCTATAACGTTCTTCCCAGTCGTCTAAAAATTCAAAGGCTTCTAATATATCAGTTTGGCAAATTTCTGTACCAAAAGGGCTGGCTTTAAACGTTGCTAAATCTATTTCGCTCATAACAATCCTAATTCGAGTTTCGCTTCATCACTTAGCATATCGTTATTCCATGGAGGATCAAAGACCAAGTCGACTTCAATGCCATCTACGCCAGGAACTTGTGTAACGGTTCGCTCTACATCAGCAATAATCGATGGTCCCATACCACAAGCTGGGGCGGTGAGCGTCATTTTAACCTGAACAATATGTTTTCCTTCGTCATTGGTCGTTAGTTCAACACCGTAAATTAAACCTAGCTCGACGATATTAACGGGGATTTCCGGGTCATAGCATTTGCGAATTGCTGCCCAAACGTGACTTTCATTGACGCTGCCATCTTCCATCACTTCAAACTGTTCTACTTCGATAACTTTGCCGAGTGCGTCGGCATCTTTGCCATCAATGCGAGCAAGGTTGCCATTGACGGCTACAGTGAATGTACCGCCTAAAGCTTGAGTAATCGTGACGAAGCTATCTTTTGGTATCATGATCTCAGTGCCCGCAGGTACCAATCTTGCTTCACATTCTCGCTTGGTTAATACAACTTCTCTTTCCATATTCTTTTCCGGATTTACTTCGTGTTTCTAAAAGCAGCGCTATTCTTCTGTGACGGAGAAGCTTTCTCCGCAGCCGCATTCACCAGTGACATTCGGGTTTCTAAATTGAAACATTGAATTCAAACCAACCGTAATAAAATCGATCTCGGTTCCATTCAATAGTGGTAAATCTTTATTTGGAACATAAAGGCTTATTGCTTCGTTAATTTGAAAGACCTTATCTTCTGTTTCTGGTCCTTCAGTTAGTGCTGTTTCATACATAAAACCAGAACAGCCACTTGTTTCCAAGAATAAGCGGAAGCCATTTTTTTCAGGAAGCTTGCTAAGCTCTGTTTGAATATGTGTGGCCGCTTTATCAGTCATTGAGATACTGACTTTAGGGTCAAAGGTCGTGATAGTCATAGTGTTTCCAGTATTTATGCTTGCTAATTGTTTATGCAAACATACGTTGTATCTTTGCGAGAGAAGTAAATAACTGATCGACTTCTTCTAAGGTATTATAAAATGCAAAAGAGGCTCTGGCTGTACCAGAGACTCCTAAGTAATCCATTAAGGGCATGGCGCAATGATGGCCGGTACGAATGCCGATGCCTTGCTGGTCAAGCAGGGTGCCTATATCACTAGAGTGTAAGCCTTCAATCTCAAATGACATGACAGGTACTTTTTGTTTCGCTGTTCCAATGATGCGTAGTCCAGGAATATTTTTGGCTTGTTCATGTGCGCTGACTAATAATGCTTGTTCATGTACTTCCACGGCCGCTCGATCCAAACCTGTAAAATAGTCAATTGCAGCAGCGAAGCTGACTGCTTCGCTAATTGCAGGTGTTCCGGCTTCAAATTTGTAAGGTAGTACATTATAAGTGGTATGGTCAAAGCTCACTCGTTCAATCATTTCACCACCACCTTGATAAGGAGGGAGGCTTTCTAGTTGCGCTGTTTTTCCATAAAGCACGCCAAGACCTGTTGGGCCAAATAATTTATGCGATGAAAATACATAAAAATCACAATCCAAGTCCTGAACATCAACCTGAAAGTGCGGAACAGCTTGGGCCCCGTCAATGACCGTGATTAAACCATTTTTCTGAGCTTTTTGAATAAGCGTTTTAACTGGGTTGATAGTTCCGAGTACGTTCGAAACATGAGTGACGGCGAGTACTTTGCTTCGTTCGTTTAAAAGTGAGTCTAGTTGGTCGACGTTTAGTTCGCCTTGCTCATTAATATCCAGGACACGAATGATGGCGCCACATTTTTCAGCGGCCATCTGCCAAGGAACGATGTTGGCATGATGTTCCATGCGGCTCACGATAATTTCATCACCTTTTTCTAGACTGCTACTTAAGCCACTGGCAATTATGTTAATCGCTTCAGTTGTCCCTTTAGTCCAGATAATTTCTTGCCGTGATTTTGCATTGATAAATTTTTGAACCGTGTCGCGTGCAGCCTCAAAATTTTTGGTCGCTCTATCCCCTAAGGTATGTGCGCCACGATGGACGTTTGAGTTGTCATTGCGATAGTAGTGTTCTATTGCTTCAAGTACGGCAAGTGGTTTTTGTGCACTGGCAGCGCTATCTAAGTAGATTAAAGGTTTGCCATTAACTTCTTGGTTTAAAATGGGGAATTGCTGTCTAATTTCATCCAAGTTTAAAGTGCTATTACTCATCGTACTCAAATTACCTTGCCGTCTAGGCTCTGACTCTTAAGAATTACATATTCACTGTTTTAGATTTCTTGGAAGCTCAGTATTTCTGTTAGCTGTTGTTCCCAAAAAATTGCAATGCTTTCAATTGGCGTTGATCTTACAACTTCAAGAACAAAACCTAGTGTGAGCATGAGTTTGGCTTGCTCATCTGAAATTCCACGCGTTTTAAGGTAGTAGACTTCTTGTTCGTCTAGCTGCCCCATTGTGGTTCCATGAGCGCATTTCACATCATCAGCATAAATTTCCAGCTCAGGCTTGGAATTTATTTGTGCTTGAGAAGAGAGCAATAAGTTTTTATTGCTCATTGAGCCTAATGACTTCTGGGCATCAGGGTGAATATGTATGCGACCATTAAAAACAATTGAAGATTGCTGGTCGGCGATGCAGCGATAGGTTTCATTGCTTGTACAGTGTGGTGCGATATGTTCAATGCAGGTGTGGTTGTCATAGTGTTGTTTAAAGCGAGTGACACAAACACCATTTAAATCACATTCCGCGCCTGGTTCCAGCATTTTAACGTGTAAGTCATGGCGAGCTAATTCGCTACCTAGCGCCATGCAGTAACTGTCAAAGCGCGCGTTGCGCATCATTTTTACGCCGGTAGCGCCAATATGTTTGCAATCGCCTTGATCGTTATTCATACGAACGTATCGAAGCTTGGCATTTTCTGAAACCGTGATATCGCAAACACTATTGATAAATGCTTCAGTTGTGTCGTCTGAAACAATGTTTAGTTCTTCAATTAGCTCAAAAGAGGCGCTTTTCCCTACGAATACAAAAATGCGAGGAAAGCTCATGCCTTGGCCTAAGTGCTCCAAAACAACTTTGACAGGTTTTTCAACTTGAGCATTATCTTCAACTTTGAGGAAAATACCATTTTGCAACTGTGCAGCATTAATGTCTGCAAATGGGAACTCTTTTGATTCCGCAGTAACGCCAGATAGTACTTGCTCCGCTTCCGTTTCGTTCAGGTCCGCAAAGTTTTTAATACTTAAACCCTGAATATCGATATGGCTTGACGCTAGGCGATTATTGCTAAGTACAATCGTATGGCAGTCTAATTCATAGGCAGCCTGATAGCTTGAAGCTGTATCTGGCAGAGCAGGGTAATGATCTGCTAGTTTCAAGTGTTTGGCTGAGTACTTCCAAGACTCGGTTTTTCGTGTTGGAATACTTAATAACGAAAGGCCTTCTTTTTTACTTTGGCTAAATTCTTGAAATGAAACACTCAGTTTTGATGGTGCTTCACTAAAGGTGATATCACTTAAGACTGGCGTACTAATGTTAGATGTAGACATGGAATCCCCTTATTCAGCTGTTGCAGCTTCATCAATGCCCAACCAACCGTAGCCTTTTTCTTCTAACTCAAGTGCTAGTTCTTTACCGCCAGATTTAATGATTTTACCATTTGCCAGTACATGAACGTAATCCGGGACAATGTAATCAAGCAGACGTTGATAATGTGTGACCATGATGACGGCACGTTCAGGTGAACGTAAAGCATTTACGCCGTCAGCGACAACTTTTAAAGCGTCGATATCCAAGCCTGAATCTGTTTCATCCAAAATGGCAAGCTTGGGTTCAAGCATTAGCATTTGCATGATTTCATTACGTTTCTTTTCTCCGCCAGAAAATCCTTCATTCACCCCACGCTTTAGAAATGACGGGGCAAGATTTACTTGTTGAATTTTTTCTTTAGCGAGCTTCATAAATGTCGCTGCATTCATTTCATCTTGCCCACGGTGGCGTCGTATGTTGTTCATTGCTGTTTTAAGAAACTGAAGATTGCTGACGCCCGGGATCTCAACCGGATATTGAAAAGCTAGAAAAACGCCTTCTCTAGCGCGATCTTCGGTTGACATGTCAAGCAGGTCTTTATCTTCAAAAGAAACTTGACCACCAGTGACCTGATAAGCACTGTTTCCTGCTAAAACTTGCGATAAGGTGCTTTTACCTGAACCATTTGGGCCCATGATTGCGTGAACTTCACCTGCTTTAACTTCAAGATTCAAACCTTTCAGAATCTGCTTATCATCAACACTTGCTTGTAAATTTTGAATATTTAACATCTTAATCTCTCTTAATCTGATGCCGCTGATTATGCTTGTCAGCGGTCACTCATTAATTCTAATGTCGATTTAGCCTACAGAACCTTCAAGGCTAACTTCTAGTAACTTAGTGGCTTCAACTGCAAATTCCATCGGGAGCTCTTTAAATACTTCTTTACAGAAACCGTTAACGACCATAGCAACAGCGCTTTCAGCATCAATGCCACGTTGTTGACATAAAAACAGCTGGTCATCGCTGACCTTAGACGTGGTGGCTTCATGTTCAATGACGGCTGTTTTATTTTTTGTTTCGATATAGGGGAAGGTATGTGCACCGCATTGATCGCCAATTAATAGCGAATCACATTGAGTGTAATTTCGTGCGTTGTCAGCATTCGGGCCTATACGTACCAAGCCGCGATAACTACTATCACTCTTACCCGCTGAAATCCCTTTCGAGATAATCGTACTTGAGGTGTTTTTTCCAATATGGATCATTTTCGTGCCAGTATCGGCTTGCTGAAAGTTGTTGGTCAACGCAACGGAGTAGAATTCACCGACACTGTTGTCGCCTTTCAAAATACAGCTAGGGTATTTCCATGTGACGGCAGAACCGGTTTCAACTTGTGTCCAGGACACTTTTGAATTTTTACCGATACACGCAGCCCGTTTCGTTACAAAATTGTAGATGCCACCTAAACCATTCTCATCACCTGGGTACCAGTTCTGAACGGTTGAATACTTGATTTCAGCATCATCCAGAATGACAAGCTCAACAACTGCCGCATGTAGTTGGTTTTCATCTCGCATCGGGGCAGTACACCCTTCAAGATAACTTACATGACTGCCTTCTTCGGCAATAATTAGTGTTCGTTCAAATTGACCGGTATTTGCTTCATTGATACGGAAGTAAGTAGATAGCTCCATTGGGCAGCGTACGCCTTTAGGGATGTATACAAATGAACCATCACTAAATACAGCTGAGTTGAGTGCAGAGTAAAAATTATCTTTTTGTGCTACAACGCTACCAAGGTATTTTTTGACGAGCTCTGGGTGTGAATGTACTGCTTCAGATATCGGGCAGAAAATAACGCCTGCTTCGGCTAGTTTTTCTTTAAATGTCACGCCAATAGATACACTGTCAAATACGACATCAACAGCAACTCCGGCTAATCGGGCGCGTTCATGAAGCGGGATTCCAAGTTTCTCGTAGGTTCTTAAAAGTTCAGGGTCAACTTCATCTAAGCTTTTAGGAGCATCATCATTTGATTTGGGTGCAGAGAAATAAGCAATTTCATTGAAATCTATTTCTGGATAATGCACATGAGCCCATTCAGGTTCGTCCATTTCGATCCAGGCGCTATAAGCTTTTAAACGCCAATCCAGTAGCCATTCAGGTTCTTTTTTCTTGGCTGAAATACGGCGAATAACAGCTTCGTTCAACCCCGGCTCGAATGTATCGGTTTCAATGTCGGTGACAAACCCGTGCTCGTACTCACGTTTAATCAGGTCTTTTACTGCTTTATCTGATTCAGACATGTGTTTAGCGTGCTCCCAATTTACAAATAAATTTTAGTGCTAGTATTGACGTTTAAATGGCTGAATAGGCTCAAATTGAATGCGCTACCCAGTGATGATTTTCTGAATTATATAATAACCAACTGTTTTAGTCAGGTATTAAAATTGATAAACATCATGTCTACTACATTATTCAGTTTTAAAATGCGCGGCATTGTATCTTTTTTTCAACAAAAAATCAGATTAAGGATGAAAATATGATCAATTTGATGCGGCTTGTGTCGATTTTTCAATTCTTTGCTAAGTTTAAAGGTGAACTTTAAAAATAATAAGGTAATAACGATGGAAGTGTTGAATGCAAGAGGCATCAAGACGGCAGAGCAGGCAAAAGCTTTAATTCAACAGCGAGGCTTAAAGCATATCAAAGTCGGGCTTACTGATATCGATGGCGTTATTCGTGGAAAATACATGAGTAAAGCTAAATTCTTTTCTTCTCTCGATAAGGGGTTTGCATTTTGTGATGTCGTTTTAGGTTGGGATACAAATGATCAGCTCTATGAAAATGTAGGTGTTGAGTACACCGGTTGGAAAACAGGCTATCCAGATGCGCCGGTAAGAATTGTTCCTGAAAGCTGCCGTGAACTGCAGGATGAACCCGGTATGTTATTTTTCTTGGCGGAGTTTACAGACCGAGCTGAGGCTCTGTGCCCTCGAGGTTTGTTACGCAGGGTTTTGCATAAAGCAGGGCGAATGGGTTTACAGGCTTTCTCAGCTTTTGAGTATGAGTTTTTTTTGTTCAATGAAACCCCTGAATCAGTCAGAGAAAAAAATTATCAGAACTTGGAACCCATTACACCGGGAAACTTCGGTTACTCAGTGCTACGTAATTCGGTACATTCGGAGCTCTATCAGGAACTACTAGAGCTTAGTGAAACGATGGACTTTCCCATTGAAGGGTTGCACGCCGAAACAGGGCCGGGCGTTCTGGAAGCGGCAATAAATGTTGATGAAGCGAGTTTAGCTGCGGATAAAGCGATTCTATTTAAGACTTTTGTTAAGGCGTGGGCTCAACGACGAGGCATGATGGCCACATTCATGGCAAAGTGGTCGAATGATTTTCCTGGGCAGAGTGGCCATATTCATATTTCATTACGAAATCTTTCTGACGGTAGCTCAGCTTTTTATAATAAAAATTCGAAATACGGGATGAGTGACTTACAACGGCATTTTTTGGCAGGTCAGCAAAAATTTATGCCTGAACTTTGCGCAATGTATTCTCAAACAGTGAATGCCTACAGCAGGATGGTTCCAGGTTTTTGGGCGCCACTGGATGCAACGTGGGGGGTTGAAAACCGTACGACGGCTTTACGGGTTATTCCCGGCTCAGATACTTCTCAACGTGTGGAGTTTCGCCTAGGTTCAGCTGATGCAAATCCATATCTAGCCTTAGCAGCGGCGCTTGGTTCTGGCTTGGAGGGCATTGAAAGAAAATTGGAGCCAGAGGCACAAGTCACGGGGAATGCATATGAGCAATCATTTCCATCGCATTTAGCGCTGCCGCAAACACTTGATGTCGCAGCTTATGCCTTGCAGCATTCTGATGTTGCGAGAGATTTATTTGGTGAGCCTTTTGTAAAGCATTATTCAGCGACGCGTATCTGGGAAAACCAGCAGTATCGAAAGCATATTTCGGACTGGGAGCTTAAACGTTATTTCGAAATTATTTAGCAAGGTGGCGTGATGGCAGTTTATACCGCACTTTCAAAACAAGATATTGAACAACTGTTAACTCAGTATGATATTGGTGAGTTGAGTAGTTTTCAGGAAATATCATCGGGTATTGAAAATACTAATTATTTTGTGACTACAAGGGTAGAGAGCGGTGATTTAAAGCGCTGGGTTTTAACCTTGTTTGAAAACCTTAAACTGAATGATTTGCCTTATTTTTGTGATTTAACTCGCCATCTTGATCAAGACGGCTTTAGTGTGCCAGCACCATTAGCCGACCGTGCAGGGAAAGGTATATTTACCTTAAAAGAAAAAGCGGGTGTCTTGGTTCCATGCTTGTCAGGTGCTTCATTAGATGTGCCTGATGAGAAAGCGTGTGCTTCAGTCGGTGCTTACCTCGCCGGAATGCATTTATCTTTACGGACATTTTCCCAGAACCGTGCCGTCGAACGAAATGTCGAGTGGATGCAGGGCCAATTAGATAAACTCCATGGTGTAATGGACAATAGGGACTATAAGGTTCTGGAGGGGTTCTTTACACGTTATAGGGTTTATCAACCGGACTTGCTTGGTTGTCCTCAAGGTACAATTCATGGTGACTTATTTCGTGATAATGTGCTATTTGATGAAGGGGAGATATCTGGCGTTTTTGATTTCTATCATGCTTGTGATGCAACACTTTTATTTGATTTAGCGGTTGTTGCCAATGATTGGGCATTGAGAGCGGACGGTGTTCATGATCAAGA
The DNA here is from genome assembly GCA_913020495.1 of uncultured Oleiphilus sp. Taxonomy (GTDB): domain Bacteria; phylum Pseudomonadota; class Gammaproteobacteria; order Pseudomonadales; family Oleiphilaceae; genus PZPK01. Next base: position 23,807 of record CAJWBJ010000018.1, on the reverse strand, counting down.
AAAGTTAGGACACTTATGTGAAGGGTATCAGTCACAGCGACCATGGACAGACAAAGAAAAAGTGATGTGGCCATATTGTTTAGAGTTAGCCGCTTTACGCTTTTGGCTCAGCCGTTTAGTCAGTTACCATCTACCTGGTTACCAGCAAGCATCGTTATTGGGCGATACCATCAAAGATCCGGATGAGATGAAAACGATACTTTTATCTTTAGCTGATCCTGATGACAAAATATTACTGCTGCCTGTTTGAAGCGCTCCTTGTCATTTCAGTAGTCTTTTTAGCCAGAATCCAGCTCTTATGGAAAAACAATGGATTCCGATTGAAAAACACACCGCAATGACGGCATAGGTTTGTCAACGGCTGTCGTGCAAGTATGCCTTACAATAGATAATTACTTAAATAGTGAATTAATATCACCATTAAAACTGACATCAACCAGTTTCCAACCATTGTCTGGTTGATAAAAATTAATACTCCAAATTAGTGCAATGGTTTGATACTTCAACAAATAAGTCGCTTTATAAAAATGTTCGCCAACAGATTGCGTCTCTAGCAAGTCAAATGATAGAGGTTTACCTGCTGTTTTTTCTAGTTGCTTCATATCATTTGCAACTTTTTTGCCTCGCTCAGTGAATTGCTCAAGATCTATACCTATATATGCGGATAGCAGTGAGTAAGCCGCTTCGACCTCATTGTTCAGGATCTGGGTCATAAAATATTGACTAACTTTATCAATTTTAGCTTTGTCTGCGAGAGGTTTGGCAAAAATCTGAGTGGACATGGTCAGTAATAGAATGAGTATACTTAAGCTTATCTTGCGCAAGGGGAGGCCTCTTTTATGAAATAGGTAAATAGCTATTTGACAAGATCCTAGCATAATTTGGTTTAGTGCTAATAGGTCAAAGGTTCATTTCTTCCGGCATAAAGTCCTGAATCTTAATATCAAAACTTTTAGGGTCTTCGTAACTAACAATTTTTTGGTTATCATTGTCTCGCATCAGATTTAACATTTGCGGTTTAACGTAAGCATTATTTATTGTGTTGAATATTACTTTTACTAAAGGTTTTAGTGGAGATAGCGGGTTTTGAGCGATGACCACAGCAAGTAGCCCATTGTTTAACTTAGCTAAACTACCAGTGGGGTAAATACCCATACACTTAATAAACTGATGCACTAAACTTTCATCAAAGTGTTTTCGCCCAAGTTGAAGCAGGGTTCGCATGCCGTCTGAAGAGGGGATAGCCTCTGAATAGTTTCGGTTGTTTGTCACGGCGTCGTAGGTATCAACAATAGAAAACATGCGGCCATAAATTGAAATTTCATCACGCTTTAACTTATTAGGGTAACCTGAACCATCATATCGTTCATGATGCTCATGAACGATATGCATAATGATATTTGAGATGCTCTCATCTTCAGCGAGAATACGCACACCAAAATTTACATGCTCTTTTACTTGTTCAAATTCTTTTGGTGTGAGCGGGCCTGCTCGTTGAAAAAACTCATCCTCAATATGGGCTTGGCCTAGATCGTGTAACAATGCTCCGGTGACGCATAGCTCAATATTCTCATTGCTGAAGCCATGAGCATGAGCGAAAATACCCATTAAAATAGATGTATTAACAGAGTGCTCGAAGAGGTAAGAACTCGTGTTGCGAATTTTTCCTAGCCAAGTGAGTGCATCTTTATTACGCATAATTGACCGTGAAATAGCTTTAGCGGCCTCATTAAAATATTCAGTGTTTATTTTCTTATTGTTTTGAATGGCTTCTATGGATTTTTGCATAATATTAACAGAGGTTTTGAAAATATCTTTTGCATTCCCCCATTCAAGCGAAAGGTCTTGATATTGGATAGATGTTTGTTTTTTAAGTACATCAAGTTCTTCTTCTATTTCCTGGCTTGATAGTATGTCTGTCTCTGCCAAGTCTGAATCGACGTCATTTGCCGGAGCCATTTCAATAACATCCAGCCCTTTTTTGGTATCGATGACAATATGCTCAATACCAATTTCAATAAATTTGCTAATAATTCTGCCATCACGAATCATTCCGCGCTTTTTCTTTGGCATGGGTACGCCGGCAGATTCAATTATTTCAGAAATGTACATGTCGACAGTTAAGTCAGTGATAGGAATTTGCTTAAGCACTAAATGCCTCTGGTTGGTTCAACTTTGCTTTTTTATTAGGGTGCTCAATTAACTATAGCTGCTTTTCTTCACAAGCCAAACTGGATTAGAATGAGCAAAATTTACTAAAGGAAAGTTTTCATGGCACCTAGTCAAAAACCAAATAATCCTAATTTCTCTTCTGGCCCTTGCAGTAAACGTCCAGGGTATCGGGTAGATCAACTAAATTTAGAAACATTAGGTCGCTCTCATCGTGCTGCAATTGGTAAAAAACCTCTTGAACTTTGTTGTACTGAAACTGCACGGTTATTAGGCTTGCCAGATGGTTACCGAGTTGGTGTGGTTGCTGGTTCTGATACGGGAGCAATGGAGATGGCAATGTGGTCACTGCTAGGGCAGCGGGATGTTGATGTTTTTGCATGGGAATCTTTTGGCAAGGGCTGGGTGACAGATATCACTAAGCAGTTAAAGTTAGAGGGAGTTTCGATCTATGAAGCCGATTACGGAAAATTACCCGATTTCTCGCAAGCTAATGCTGATCACGATATTGTTTTTACCTGGAATGGCACGACCTCTGGCGTTAAAGTTCCTGATGCTGACTGGATCGCTGATGATCGAACCGGCTTAACGATTTGTGATGCAACCTCTGCTGTATTTGCGATGGAAATGCCCTGGGAAAAGCTTGATGTCATTACTTTCAGCTGGCAGAAAGTATTGGGTGGTGAAGGCGCGCATGGCATGTTAATACTTAGCCCTAAAGCTGTTGATCGCTTAGAAAGTTATACGCCAGCTTGGCCTATGCCGAAATTATTTCGCATGACAAAAGGCGGTAAGTTAATTGAAGGTATTTTTAAAGGCGCAACTATTAATACGCCTTCAATGTTGTGCGTTGCTGACTATTTAGATGCGCTTGGCTGGGTTGATAGTCTTGGTGGTGTAACGGCATTGATTGAGCGTTCTCAAAAAAATCTTGCGGTAGTTGCTCGTTTTGTTGCTCAGCATGATTGGATCAGTTTTCTGGCAGAAACAGAAGAAACACGCTCGAGTACCAGTGTCTGTTTAGTACTTGATTTACCATCTGATGCACTTAAAGCAATGACAACGTTATTAGAAAACGAAGCTGTGGCTTATGATATTGGTGCTTATCGTGATGCGCCGGAAGGCTTACGGATTTGGTGTGGCGGCACGATCGAAGAACGTGATTTGGAAGACCTGATGCCATGGCTGGCATGGGCGTATGAGCAAGTGAAATAGGTGTTATAGCTTTTTTAACCCTCAAAGTTTGTAAAAAAACTGTCTGTATTCCCCCCAAATGGGGGGATTTCTCTTAAGGTTCTCCTACTTATTTCTATCGACTCAAGGCAAATAATGGCCTAGCTAAAACGATAAAATAAATTAGGAGAACATGATATGTGTAAGTTGTTTCTCTTACTCACCTGTATTTCACTCGTAATGGTTTCAAGCCCATCATATGTTTGGTGGACCTATACCAAAACAAAATATCCAATAATTCATGTTCATAATATTCTTGAAAGGGTCGTGCGGGCATTGAAACTTGAATTCTCGATTGTTTTTGTTCAGATATAGGTCAAAAACGATGTAAACGGGTGAACTTATATCAAGTTCTCATTGAAAAATGTTGGAACAGGTTCTAGATTTATATACTTGGTTTACAATATGTATTTTTTTCATACAAACTTATTCATTGAGCGATTTACACGACAGGGAGTTGAGTCGTGCAAAGTAATTATATTAAAACGAAATCATAAAAAATGAGAAAATTAATATGGAAATAACGACTTTAGTTTCATGGTTGGTACTGATTTTTGCTGTTTTTTACATTATTCGTATTTTCAATACATTAGTGGCTTTAAAGAACCGGTTTCAAAATTCATTTTCGCAAATTGAAGTACAGCTTAAACGTCGTTATGACTTAATACCAAACTTGGTAGAGACGGCCAAAGCTTATATGAGTCATGAACGTGAAACACTTGAAGCAGTGATCGCAGCACGAAATGGTGCGCTATCAGGCTTAAAAGAGGCGGCATCGGACCCTACCAATGGCCAGTCATTAAAAAAACTAGCTTCAGGAGAAGGATTGCTTCAGAGCGCTTTAGGTAAACTGAATATTGCTGTTGAAGCTTACCCTGAGTTAAAAGCCAACGAAAATATGATGCAGCTTTCGGAAGAGTTAACAAGTACTGAAAACAGAGTGGCATTCGCACGACAGGCATTTAATGATACGGTGATGGAATACAACAATTTTCGACAAAGTTTTCCGAACAACTTTTTTGCACCCACTTTTGGGCATAAAAAAGACGCCAGCTTATTGGAATTTGAAGATTCGGTAGAGATTAAACAAGCTCCAAAAGTTAGTTTTTAAATTAGTTGCTTAGGGATGAGCATGTATACACATGAATTTTTATAAAGCGCAGGATCAAGCTAGAAAACAAACTAACTGGCTACTTTTTCTCTATTCCCTTTCCGTGGTGAGTATTGTGCTTATCACAAACATGTGTTTTGCCATTTTTGTGTGGTATAGCAACCCCAGTAATTTATCGAATGTTCAAATACAGCCAGAAATGAGTATTCCAGTCATCATTGATTGGTTTCGAAATATTGTGGTTGGCCTAGGTTGGTATAAGTTTTTATGGGTAACTGGCTTAGTGTGTGGTGTGATCGGTATTGGCATGGGGTTTAAATGGCTCTCATTACGTAATGGGGGGCGGGTGGTTGCTGAATCGCTTGGTGGAAGAGTGATCGTACCAAATACGAATGATGCTTTAGAGCGTCGCTTAATAAATATTGTCGAGGAAATAGCGCTTGCCTCGGGTGTGCCTGTACCACCGGTATATATTATGGATCAGGAGCAAGGCATAAATGCTTTTGCTGCGGGTTTATCGTTGGAAGATGCAGTGATTGGCGTCACACGCGGTACACTCGAAGGTCTAAACAGAGAACAGCTTCAAGGTGTAATTGCGCACGAATTTAGTCATATCCTGAATGGCGACATGCTACTGAATATGAAGTTGTTAGCCGTGCTGCACGGAATCCTTATGATTGGTGAATCTGGTCGAACTATCATGCGGCATGGCTCAAGGCGTTCTTACTCTCGTTCTCGCCGTGACTCTGGTGGTGCTCTTTTTGTATTAGGTTTAAGTCTCTGTTTAATTGGGTGGCTGGGGCAGTTTTTTGGCGCTTTAATCAAGTCAGCGGTGAGTCGTCAACGAGAATTTCTGGCAGATGCCTCTGCCGTACAATTCACCCGTAACCCTGAAGGCATTGGTGGAGCACTTAAGGTGATAGGTGGCTATACCTCTCAGTCAAAAATACAACACGATGGCGCGCATGAAATAGGACATTTGTTTTTTTCGAGCGCCTATAAAAGTTTTCTATCACTCTTTGCAACGCACCCTCCTTTAGAGGAACGTATAAGTCGGGTTCTTCCTTCATGGAATGGACGTTTTCTTGAGTTTACAAACCAAGCTGAAACTATCACGCAATCTGGTGATGCTTACTCATCTTTTTCAGGAGGAAGTACCAAACCAAAGAATCATTCTAATGAAACTTCAGGAGCAGGAATCTCCTCGCACCATAATGGAGAGCCTTTAGAGTTCACCCTTGACCTCATTTCAGAAAGTAATGTACCGGATAAGATCACCCATTCAACGGAAGCGCTATTTTTACAAGCAAAATCTCTGGCACATGAGCCATTAGGGGCTGTGTCATTAGTCCTTGCTTTGTTAATGGATGATGATAAGGCCATTTTGCTTAAGCAAAAAAGCGTCATCGAACAGGGCCAAAAGGCGTGGCTGCAACTTGCCGAAGAAACAAAAGCGCTCCTAAACGATTTAAATACAAATAAAGGGCTTTCAAGTCAGAAGGAGCTTCAATTACTGGAAATGGCTATTCCAAGCTTGAAGCAACTTTCGTTGAAACAATACCAGAACTTGCGTGAAATAATGTCGATGATGGTGAATGCCGATGGTCGTGTAGAATTATTTGAGTGGGTGGTGTACCAATTAGTACGTCAGTATTGTGATCGGCATTTTGCGTTGTCAAAAGCTCAGAAATCTAAATATAAGACAATTGAGCAGGTTGCTGAGATTTACGAAATTGTATTGTCTCGAGTAGTGCATTATGGCGGAGGGAGTGAAGAAGAAAAGATCAAAGCTTTCAATAAAGCCTGTAATGCAGCAGGCACCTATACGATTCAATTGTTACCTATAGTTTCTTGTAGTCAGGCCAAGTTTACTAGAGCAGTTCATGCTTTAGGTCGAGCATACCCGCTATTAAAGCCGCGTTTAATTAAAGGCCTAATTAATTCAGCGCAATCTGATGCAAATATTAATGACAATGAACGCCAGGTAATCAGAGGGATTGCAGCTGTAATGGATTGCCCTTTGATTGGCTTGGATTTATAAACATTAAATTTGTGCTATTGGCTAAAACCTGCGTTTTAAACTATAAATTATATTAATAAAACTGAGCTGTTTCGATATTCATAGAATAACGACTTCCTCAATTTTGTATTGATAATATTTTCAAATTTGACCTATCTTTAAGGTGATTCGGTACGTGAGTGATCCTATTAATACGCCATTTATTGATGAGCTATCAGAAGTAAATATATGCAAAAAAAATCCCTTTCAACAAAGCTAAGTCTCTGGTTTTTAGTGCTAGCTATGTTGCCAATGTTATTGGTGGCAAGCCTTAGTTATTATCAGGCCAATAAAAGCTTAACTGAGGCCGCAGTGAGAGAACTTGAGCAATCTGCAGGTCTCAACGTTGATTTTATTCAGAATTGGTTTGATTACCGTTTGATGGATATAAATAGCCAAGCAGGGATACAAAATAATCAGATGTTGTTGGCATCATTGATTGAAGGGTTTAAAAAAGAGGGAGGGTTACTTCGTGACTACGTAGGAAGTGATGATTGGCTGCAACGAGTTAAGGCCATACACCCTGAGCTAAAAGCTTTTAGGCGTAGCTATGATTACATCTTCGATATTTTTCTGGTTGATACGGAAGGGAATATTTTGTTCTCTGTGGCACAAGAGAAAGACTTGGGAACAAATCTTTTCAATGGTCCATATTCAAATACTCAATTTTCTAAACTGGTTAAAAGTAGTTTGGGTAGCAGGGAAGTCTTAATTTCTGATATTGAACGTTATAGCCCATCTGATGGTCGATTAAGTCTTTTTTTGAGTGCACCAATGTTTGTCGATCAGGTTAATGTTATTGGTACTTTTGTCATTCAAATTAACATGGCACGTTTGGTTGATTTGTTACAGAGAGCGAGCATAGAAGGTGATGTGCATTACTTGGTAGGAAGAGATGGTCTACTTCGAACCCCTTTTAAAGGTAATGAGAAAGCTGTGTTAGCTCGTTCAATCAAAACTAAACCATTTCAGGTATGGCAGGAGGAACACCATGACGCGATAGTTGCAGACCATGACAATCAATCAGTGACTAATCATATTATTGAATATTCTGATCCAGATGGGAAAGACGTTATCGGACTTCATCATACGGTTAAGGTATTAAATATTGAATGGGTGCTAATTAGCGAGGTAGAGAAGTCATTAGCCTTAGCTGCTGCTGATTGGCTGGGGAGAACAATTCTGGCTTTGGTCGTGGTGGCAGGTTTTGTAATTCTGATCGTTATTTTTATCCAAGCCCGGCGGATATCACGTCCAATTGAGCGTTTAGCAAAAGCGACAATGGCTGTTGCTGCTGGTGAGAAAGACCAGTATGTTGATGTCAGCAGTAATGATGAAATAGGGCGTTTAGCTGAAGCTTTTAACCATATGTTGGTCATGCGCCATACACAGGAACAGGCGCTTCAACAGAGTCACCAGGACTCTCAGGACGCTCATGTTGAATCTAAGCAATCGTTAATTCAATTAAAAGAACAGTCATCAAAACTGCTCATTGCGAGAGAGGACGCCGAAGCTGCTGTACAAGCAAAAGCAGAGTTTCTTGCCAGTATGAGCCACGAAATCCGCACACCGATGAATGGCGTGTTGGGTATGATGACTTTGTTATTGAACGGTAAGCTTAATAAAGAACAGCGTCACCAAGTAGCCTTAGCGCGTTCGAGTGCTAATTCGTTACTATCCGTCATTAACGATATTCTGGATTTTTCAAAAATTGAAGCGGGCAAACTAGAAATAGAATCCTTCGACTTTAATTTGCGTACCATGCTTGGGGAGTTTTCTGAAGCCATTAGTCACCGTTCTAGTGAAGGGGATGTTGAGCTTATCGTCGATGCGACCGACGTCGACGATTCATTAGTACAAGGTGACCCGAGTAGAGTGCGGCAGATATTATCGAACCTTGTTGGCAACTCACTTAAGTTCACAGTTAAAGGTGAAATTGTTGTTAGAGTTGCTTTGAAGTATGAAGGGGAGCGTGATTTAAGGCTCTCATGCAGCATTAATGACACTGGGATAGGCATACCACAAGACAAACTTGAAAACTTATTTGATTCGTTCACCCAAGCCGATTCATCGACGACACGGAAATATGGAGGGAGTGGTTTAGGTTTAGCTATCGTAAAGCAACTCTGTCAGATGATGGGCGGGAGTATTCGGGTTAGCAGTGAGATAGGTGTTGGGAGTTGTTTCGAGTTTGACTTACTTTTGCAGCGCAGTGATGAGTCTAAAAAAGTGATGCCTAGCGTAGATATTTCTTCATTACCTATTTTAGTCGTTGATGACAGTGCCACTCACCGAGATTTTTTACAAAAGCAGTTAACGCGATGGGGAGCAGTGGTGAGCGTGGCTGAAAGTGTCGAACAAGCATTGTCAGAAATGATAAAAAAGCTAAATGACGAATCTAAACCTCTATATACTGCTGTATTTATTGATCAAGAAATGTCTGGTAAAAATGGGTTTGAATTAGCTGAACAGATACGAGCCGACTCTAGGTTTGACCTAAGCAAACTGGTCATGATGACCCCAATGAATAAACGTGGCAATGCTCCCCTTTTTGCTGAAAAAGGCTTTAGTACTTACTTTCCAAAACCAACGACGACAGCAGACTTATTTGATGCGCTCTCAGTGATTATGGATGATTCCCATAGTCTGGAATCGGTTGATCAAAAAGAGGAAATATCTAAAAAGATAAGCTGGCCTCCTAATACAAAAATACTGATGGTTGAAGATAACCTTGTTAATCAAACAATCGCTACAGAATTAATCGGTCTGATCGGCTTAAGTTGTGATGTCGCAGATAATGGTGTTATTGCGCTGGATATTTTAAATAAAACATCAGAAAAAGATGCTTACGACCTGATCCTAATGGACTGTCAAATGCCAGAGATGGATGGCTATGAAACATCTAGGCAAATACGTCAAGGTAGTGCAGGGCAGCATTATAAAGATATTGGCATTGTAGCCATGACGGCTAATGCTATGAAGGGAGACAAAGAGAAATGCTTAAATGCCGGTATGAATGATTACTTGAGTAAACCTATTGATACTGAGCTTTTAGAAAAAAAACTCTACCACTGGTTGATTGCGGTTGGATCTGGTGCAGGTATGTCGTCAGACAAGCAATATTTATCTGATCAGCCATTAGTAAAAACAGAGATTGACATAATTGACGATGAAGCACTTAGCATATGGGATAAAGATGCTGCGCTAAAACGGATGCTAGGAAAGGAAAAAATTCTTAAAGTTCTGCTAACCACTTTTTTTTCAGATACACCACAATATGTCGAGTCGTTAGTAAAAAGTATTGAGCAATCAGATTACTCAGAGGCGGCAAAAAGTGCGCATGCTATCAAGGGAGTGGCGGCAAATATTAGTGCTTTAGCGTTAGCTGACTGTGCCGAAAAATTGGAACGTAGTTGTTTGGATGAGCAGTTAGATGAAATTGAAAATCTCAAGCAAAAACTAAAACCTTCCTATGACGAAGCCGTGTTGGTTTTTAAACAATACTTAGAGAAAAGTAGCACAGAGTAACTTGTATGAAGGAGATGAGTTCAAAAGAGGTTTTAATTTCGGTAGTGGGGGCATTTATTGCCACCTTATGCGCAACATTTTTTAGTCGGTCTATTTTGAGTGCTGAGAACTTGCCGATGATTTTAGCTTCAACGGGGGCATCAGCCATGCTCATTTTTGGTGTGCCGCATGCTAAAGTTTCTCAGCCGTGGAACCTTATTGGTGGACATCTAATTTCTGCTTTAGTCGGTGTAACGTGTGCTCGCTGGATTCCCAATGAGGTGTTTGCTTCTTCAATATCGATACCAATAGCAATGTATCTTATGTATCGATGTCATTGTGTACATCCCCCTGGTGGTGCGACTGCAGTTACTGCCGTGATTGGTGGTGAGAATATTCATGCTTTGGGGTATGCATTCGTGATTGTTCCCGTATTTTTTAATGGCATTATTTTATTGTCGATAGCGATGGCAACAGCAACCTTCCGTGAAAAAAACCCCTTTGTGTAGCGTTTAAATCATCGAAATAAATCGACTAAAGCTTAAAGGTCGTGGTATTGGTGTTAGAATAATTGCAATAAATAACCATCCCCATTAGCTAATTTGTGAGTGCTTAATGCAAAAAAAGAGTGAGAAACATATTCTGCAAAAAATGTCATCTGTGATTGGCGTTCTTTGTTTTATTTCGGCCATTGGCTGTGTCTTTATATTATTTTTTTATGGCGATGACCTTACTAAAGTCTACAAAGCCAGTTTCGCCGCTTCGTCATTTTTCTTTTTCTCGGTAGGCATTGTATTAAAAGTGATTTCGGGAACTGATTTACCAAAACCACATCGTTAGAAATCAATTGAATTTAAGCCTTTTACGGCAATTATTGGGTAATATAATAATGTCTTCCGATATGTTGAAGGCCTGAATCCTGCTCTTTAATATTTATATAGCTATTAAAGAGCTTGCTCTACTTTATTGAGTGGTTAATTTAACAATCTCAACGACCGCAGGGTGTTTAATTCTTCGATCTGGCGAAATTACATAATATTGTTCTTTTATTTCTTCTGTTCGGCCAATTATCTCAACCTGATGCTGTGTCGCGATGGTGTCTTCAATTAGAGTCGGGCCGGTAAATACGCCATAACCTGCCTGTCCAAATGATTTTAGTAGTGCGCTGTCATCAAACTCAGCGACGATATTAATGTTAATGTCATTGAGCTCTAACCATGAAGAAAGGTGTTGCCTAACAATCGCTTTCTTGCCCGGCATCAAGAAAGGCTTGCCTGACAGGCAAGAGGGGAACGCTACTTTACACTGGGAAGCTAGTTGCTTTGAAGCAAAGAATGTCAGTCCGCTTTCTGTGAGTAAATGATTATATGCTTTGACGTGACTGCCAGGTTGAAGCGGTTGGTCAGTTAAAATTAAGTCGAGTCTGTTGATGGCTAAATCGGCCAATAAGCTATCTTGGTCACCCTCGTTGCAAATTAAACGAACTGGCTTTTCCATATTCAGTGCCGGGTTCAGTAATTTATATGCCAAGACCTTTGGAATAATATCAGTAATGCCTACGGTGAATGTCAGATCATGAACCAGTTCATGGGTTTTCAGTACATCTCTAAGTTCATCTCCGAGTTTAAATATCTCTTCCGCTTGCCCGTAAATTAATTGACCCATTTCAGACATGTATAGTTTCTTCCCCTTGCGCTCAAATAAATTAATGCCGGCTTGTGCTTCAAATCGGGTGATTTGACCACTAATGGTTTGGGGGGTCAGGTTTAAGCGAATACTTGCTTTTGTAATGCTGCCTTCCATAGCAACAATGTAAAAATAGTAAAGATGGTTATAATTAAGTGGTGTCATAGTTTTCTTCAGTTAATTTTCTATCATCGATTTTTTCGATCACTAGTCGAAGAATATTCGACTTTACTGAGATTTACAAATCAGTTATAAATTCGGGAATATCTTCAATATGACTTTGGGGGCTCCTAATGACTAGCCAGCAAATTACAGATTCAGTAAAAAATTTTTTTCAGCATGACTCCGCAGGTGGTATTTTACTTGTGCTGATGGCTATGATTGCTTTGCTACTGGCGAATAGTTCATTTTCTTCTTTGTACGATAGTTTTTTAGCTACCCCGGTTCAGGTTAGAGTAGGGGAACTGGACATCGCTAAACCACTTTTACTGTGGATTAATGATGGTCTAATGGCGGTATTTTTCTTTTTAGTGGGGCTGGAGATTAAACGAGAGGTGCTCGATGGACATTTGTCGTCGCCATCACAAGTCGTTCTTCCTGGTATTGCTGCGATTGCTGGTATTGCTGCACCGGCTCTGATTTATTTTGGTTTTAATCAGGCGGATGAAATTTCTGTTCGTGGTTGGGCAATTCCTTCTGCAACAGATATAGCGTTTGCTTTAGGTGTTTTTAGTCTTTTTGGCAGCCGTGTCCCCATCTCATTAAAATTATTTTTATTATCGGTAGCCATTTTTGATGACTTGGGAGCTATTTTAATTATCGCTTTTTTCTATTCAAGTGAACTGTCACTGTTATCGCTCATTATTGCTGGTGCCGGCCTTGTATTACTTTTTGTGCTTAATCGTTTATCTGTAAGAAGTCAGGCTGCTTATATTATTATTGGCGTGGTTGTATGGATCGCTGTTTTAAAATCAGGTGTTCATGCAACATTAGCAGGGTTTGCTGTTGCTTGTTTCATTCCTTTAAATGTTAAGAATCAAGATGGCCACGCTATGCTGCCGCATCTTGAGCATGCATTACATCCTTGGGTCACTTTCTTAATCTTGCCGTTATTTGCATTTGCTAATGCAGGCGTGTCCTTAACCGGTCTTTCAATGGATGCCTTACTAAACCCAATTCCTCTTGGTATTACACTAGGTTTATTTTTTGGTAAACAAGTTGGAATATTTGGTGCTTGTTGGGTGGCGATTAAGTTAGGTGTTGCAAAACTACCGGATAAAGCCACTTGGTTGCAGTTTTACGCCGTCACGGTACTTTGTGGTATTGGTTTTACAATGAGTTTATTTATTGGCTCTCTAGCCTTTGAAACGCAGAATGTTGCTTACATGGTTGATGTAAAGCTGGGTGTCTTGGTGGGGTCGTTGTGTTCAGCTATTTTGGGCTCAATACTCATTTCGCGTTCTCAACCTAAAGAATAATGATTTTCGTGGTGATTATCTAATGTTTGGTAAGGTACCTAGCATTAAGTATCACCATACTGTTTGTACTGTATTTTTATATATATGATCGATACACTAGAACTAAAGTTATTACTTAGTTGTAAGTAGCGGGTTGTATTTATTATTTTTTCTTGGAAGGAGGCTAACATTAAAATATTTTTCTTTATTGCATTTTTTATGCTGATTATTTTTGCTGCACTTATTGGCTTGGATGGCGACGCATTTACGCGTATGACTGCAATTGGTTGTTATGTGATCGGTGGTATTGGTTGTGTGTCAGTGGCAATTTATCACTTTAAAACAAACCATAAAGATACAGTTTAAAGATGAAACTGGCCTTAAAGAATTTTTTATCTCGTTAAGCTAAATAGTGAGCTTGAGTGCGATCATTGAAAGGAAGTAGCAAAAACTCTTCCATATTGATTGGTAAGCACTAGGTCGATGCCATGTGAATTGTTTTATTTTTTTCTTGGCTATATGTTTACCAAGCAAGTGTTGCGTATTCGCATAGCCAAAACGTTGTTCTAAAATATCTCTTTTATCAGACCATCTAAAAAAAATATCAAGTGTTCTGATAATAGTAAATTTCTTTCTCGGGTGTTTATTTTTAAGTGCCAGCAATGCCTCAAAAACATAGTTTGAAACAAAAACTCTAAATTCAAGATCTAATAGTGCTTCACTTTTTTCGAGGAAATTCCAGCCATCTTTTTTGTTTGCTGTTTGCGGAGAAGCAAGTGCTTGGCTAATTTGTGCGTTTAGAATAAGCCATTCAGGTTTGAAATATAAACTGATATGAAGTTTGTTTTCAGTTTTTTTTTTGACCTTTGTTTTTATATTTAAAACCTCATGAATGAGTTGATTCACTGGGTGAATATTTTCTTCCTTGTATGTTCTATTGTTCTGGGTGTCGTCGCAGCCTTTTAACGCTTGCTTATAATGTCTGTGTACTATCGTGAAGCCATCGGGGTCTTCGTCTGGTTTGTGATGCTTTAGCTTGGCTGCATAGGCTTTTTTTATTGCAAATTTATCGGATGTAGGTGCTATACCTAAGGCTTTCCAGCAATTCATGTGAAAATTCCTTGCTGTTCAAAGCGGTCTAGAGCTTGTTCAAATTGATGTGTCGAAACTTTAATATCTCTGACGTTTTGTTTTTCAAGGGTTTTCTCAAACTGGCTTAGAATGCTACCGACATATTCCCTATTTTCACCTAACGCACTTTCATAATATTTTTCGGCCCTAGCGATAAGTAGTCGACTAGTAACGCTTTCTCTTGGATGAAATTTTAAGTTTGCGAGCTTTTCTTTTGAGGCTTTAATCTCTTTTTTAGACAGTGTGCCTGAGTTTTTAATTATTTTTTGGTAGGTATTTCCGGTTGAATTAACGGTAACATCAACGTCGAGTAAACCGTTCATATCATAGCTGTATCGAACATCAATAGTTTCTTTCCCTTCAGGTCCTTTAGGGACTTTAATGTCAAATTCACCGAGAAATACATTGTTTTTCACTAATCTCGACTCACCTTGGAAGATTGAAATTTTCAATTGTGTTTGGTTGTCCGAAGCCGTACAAAGGGTTTTGATGATACTGACAGGTACGATGGAATTTCTCTCAATTATCGGCATGAATAACCCCCCTTGTTGTCCACTTTCGTCACTAAGGTTGATGATTTCAGTGCCAAGCGTATAGGGGCAAACATCAGTTAAAATAACCTCATCCAAGTCGCTTTGCCTTTCTCTCAAACCCGCTTGCATTGCAACGCCCATTGTTACAACAAGGTCGGGGTCAATATTTCCTGATGGGACACGACGAAACATTTTTGAAATTAATGTACGAAACATCGGCATCCGTGTTGCTCCCCCGACGAGTATGACTTCATCAATTTCTGATGGTGAAATGCCGGCATCGTTTAAGGTTCGCTCTATTGGGCTTTGAATACGATAAAGTACAGATTTGGCAGCATTTGCAAAGTCTTCCCTGTTAATTATCCATGGCTTGTCCTGTTTTTTATAAGCGTTTTCAATGGTGATGCTTTTAGCAAAAGTCAGCTGATGTTTGGCTTTGTTAATTGAATCAATAATTAATTGTCGTTCTACCGGTGATAGCTTTTTTCCATTGATGTGATTGTCATCCAGGTATTTTTTTACCAGAATATGAAGAAAGTCTTCACCGCCTAGAAAATTATCACCAGAAGAGGCATGTACTTCTATTACACCTGAAAAATATTCCACCAATGAGACATCAAAGGTACCGCCACCCATATCTAAAATTAGAAACTGAGCACCATCATTAATTTTATGAAGACCATATACCATTGCAGCAGCGGTGGGTTCGTTAATCAATCGTTCGACTTGTAAACCAGCCAGTTCACCCGCTAGTTTAGTTGCTTTACGCTGGGCATCATTAAAGTAAGCAGGAACACTAATGACCGCTTGAGTGATTGCTTCACCCAAGTGTGTTTCGGCATCTTCTATTAGGCTACGTAAAATTAAAGACGATAACTCAACAGCATTAAAACTTCGTTTACCTAAATGACATTGATACTCAGACCCCATATAACGCTTGAAGATGGAAGTGGTTGATGAAGGGTGACTAACTAAACGTTGCTTGGCATATTCACCAACTATAATTTTTCCATGGTCATCAATACCAACAACAGAAGGGGTTAATAGTTTATTCAAACGGTTGGGGATGAGTTCTGGTTTGCCATTATTCCAAATGGAACAAGCACTATTTGTTGTCCCTAAATCAATTCCAATAATTCTCATTAATTGATGCTTCCTGCAGCGGGGCTTAAGTGACTTTTTGAGTCGTGAGCGTGATCACTAAGGGTAAAGTGACTCGCTTTTTAAGATGGATATCTCTTGTGCATAACGCGAAAACGAATTTGAAAACTGTATTGTAAATACAATTTAATAAGAACTGATGACATCCATTTGCCTTATTGTTCCAGTATTTTTTCTTCCTTGTGAAGAATTCGGGCGATTCTACCTAGTTGAAAATAATATTGCCACTGTCACTTTTCTCAGATGCATAAAACGTTTTGTTTTGCGTCGTTGCTAGCTGAATAGCTTTTTGGCCCATAAGGTTAAACCAGCAGTAACACTGCCAAAGTGGTCACCATCAACGACTTCAATATCACCAAATTGTTGCTTTACGGACTGTTGAATAACGAGTGATTTTGCCGAGCCGCCAGTAATGTAAATTAAGTCAGGTTTGTTTTCTGCCTGCTTCACCGCTTCATTCATTAAGTTGGACATTCTTCCTAATGGTCGCTCAATGGCTTGGGCAAATTGGTTTCGGGTTATTTGGCAGGCTAATTGTGACTCAATATAATTTAAGTCTACATGGTCGGTTATTTGTTCGGAAAGCTTGATTTTGCTTTGCTCGGCACTTCGTACAATTTGGTAGTTCTGTTTTTCTGAACGCAAGGTAAGAAAGCGCTGTAAAAGCTCAGGTTCGGTTGTGTCGCTAAGTAATTGCCGTAAGGTATTTTCCGTTTGTTGGCTGTTAAACTCTGACTGAGCGCCTGCATCGTTAGTGCTCACGGCATCCCAAAAGAATTGAGTGGGCATGGGACAGTCATTTTTCAGTAAAGACTGCATACCAAATAAGGGCATGAATTCTTTGCCAGCTAATTGGATATCTAAATCGTTACCGCCAACCCGTTCACCTGTATGGCCTAAAAAGTCGTGTGTGCGATCTGCTTTATTTCGATAATTTGGCCCCATCCTGACCATTGCACAGTCACTTGTGCCGCCGCCAATATCGACAACCAAAACAGTTTTGTCTGAATCTAGTTTTGTTTCAAAATCTAATCCTGCAGCAAGCGGTTCAAATAAAAATTCAACAGATTTGAACCCTGCTCGCTTGGCAGAAGTGCTGAGTATTTCAAGTGCTTGTTGGTTACTTTTTTCTGCATTGAAGCCTTGAAAATTTACTGGCCGACCAATAACAGTGTGGGTGATTTCATGGCCTAAGGTGAGTTCGGCTCGTTGTTTAATGCCTAACATCATCGCGGTGACAATATCTTCAAAGAAATGCACAAAAGCAGGGCGGAGACCGCTTGCACCCAAGAATGACTTTGGTGACTTAATGAAATAACCTTCACTCGGCATTTCAAGATATTGATCAAATGCTTCATGACCAAAAAACAAGCTTTGTTCATTGGCTCGGATGTCTTCATCAATACGTACTTTCTGAGCTTGTGCGAGCAAACCTCGGCGTATATGCAGGTAGTCGTCCTGAATTTGTTTATTTGGAATATGCTGACCAACGTATTCACAAATAAGCTCACGCTCAATCGCGTAGAGCGTTGATGGCATAAAAGCGCGGCCTTGATCAAGCGGCAGCAACTTCACATCTGCCCCAGAGCTGCCCATTACACCGATTGCACAATTTGAAGTACCGTAGTCAAAACCTGCGAACATTTTCCACAACCTTTCAGAAATAATGAGGCCTTGCACGACTCAACCATTTGTCATTCCGTTTGAAAGGCACACCTCAATGAGGATGTTGCTAAGTCAGTCGGCTGTCGTGGAAAGCCCTCATTTTTAATTTACCGAGCAGTATTTGCTCAAAAAACGGCCGCGGAAGATAGCATAAATGAACTTAAAAAAGCGAGAGCTAGCGGAAATTAATGGATGAGCGTTAATATTGTTGAGAAGAACGCTGGTCTTGGCCTTTGGCTCTTTTCTGCGGGCGATTACTTTTGATGAATGCTTCAAACAGCTCTAATTGATCTTCTGATAATACGGGTTGAAGTTTTTCAACTGTTTCGGCATGAAGCGCTTTCATTGCCACGTGATTTTGCTCGCGTGATTCACGTCCCTGCTTATGGATACTTTGCCTTTTTTCGTGTTGTACTTTCATGATGGCTAAAAACTCATCTTTTTGGTTTTCTGTAATATTGATGGCTTCCATTAATTTGTGCGGCCCTTTTTTCATGTCGCAATTACCTTGTTTCCCATCGTCATTGGCAATGCTTGTGTTTGAAAATAAGGATAGGGAAATTAATGCAATAAACGCTAAATTCGAAAGTTTAAAAATTTTATGTGGTTTCATTTCAAGTTCCTCATGGATAGGTTTTGGTGACAGGTCTAGAGTACGCAGAGAATAAGGAAGAAATTTGCAAGAAACGGGCAAAAATAAAGGAGGCTCTAAATTACTTCTTCAAATTTATAACCAACACCATAGACGGAGTGGATGACTTCTTTTTCTGGTAGTACTTCAGAGATTCTTTTGCGTAATTTTTTAATGTGGCTATCAATGGTTCTGTCGCTGACAATTCGATGGTCATCATAGATATGATCCATCAACTGATCTCTGGAAAAGATACGCCCAGGATCAGATAAAAGTATTTTGAGTAATTGAAACTCTACAGAGGTAAGCGCTAATACTTCACCATTAATGCTTGCCTTATAACGTGACTCATCGAGATCAAAACCATGATGTATCACTTCGGAGGAGCTAGGTTGAACGCGTCTCAATATTGCTTTTATGCGCGCAAGGACTTCTCGTGGACTGTAGGGTTTGCATACATAGTCATCAGCACCAAGTTCCAAACCAAGTAGACGATCAATCTCTTCAATACGGGCTGTCACCATAATGATTGGAACTTGGGAGAACTGTCGGATGTCTTTACAGACTTCCATGCCGTCTTTACCGGGTAACATCAGGTCCAGCAAGAGTAAGTCAGGGTTGTTTTGTTTAACCCAGTCATTCACATTTAAACCGTTATCAATAATATATGCATCATAGCCTGCCTGAACTAAATAGTCCGATAATAACTGAGCCAGTTTTGGTTCATCTTCAATAACCAATATCTTTTTAGATGTCACGAATAAGTTATCCTGTTTGAGTCTTTAAAAGTGGCAAGGTTACGGTGATCCAAATACCGCCATAAGGGGACGCTTTTGCAGTAATTTCACCATCATGGGCTGTTGCAATATTATTGCAAATGGATAAACCCAGACCCGCCCCTCCTAATGCACGATTACGAGAGCCTTCAACACGGTACAAACGCTCAAATAATAAGCCAAGTTCTTGTTGGCTCACACCGGGTGCTGAGTCCTTAAAGTGTAGCTTAATCTCAGCGGCTGTTATTTCATGTTCGACATGTAACTCACCCGGAGTGTCTGTGTAGCGGAGTGTGTTTTTGAGTAAATTGCTAAAAAGTTGTTTTAATCGAGTTGAGTCACCATGAATAAAACTTGATTCTGAAGAGCTTGTGGGGCTGTAAACAAGCTCAATACCTTGTTGTTCGAATTCATACTTAAACAAGTCGAGTGTTGTATTTAAAATTTTGAGAGGCTTCAGGTTTTCTTTCTGGTAGTTTAATGCCCCGATATCTGACATAGACAGCTCATATAAATCACCTATTAGCCGATTCAACTGTTCGACTTCTCCATGGAGCGAGTTCATCGCTTCAGGGCTAGCTTGGCGGATACCATCTTGTATCGCCTCTATTTCACCTTTTAAAACTGATAGCGGGGTTCTCAGTTCGTGCGATATGTCTGCCACCCATTGTCGGCGTGCTTTTTCGTTTTCTTTTAGGGTATTCGCTAAAGAGTTGAAGTTTTTAGATAGTTGACCTAATTCATCCTTGCTTGTGATTGGAATTGTCGTTTCATATTGACCACTTGTTAACCTCTGTGTGCCGTGCATTAGTCTCCTGATTGGTTTTACCAGATGTGCCGCGACGGGTAATGCTGCAAGCATTGAGATTAGAATCATTAAACCTGCCACTAGCATAAATGTATCACTCTGCTGCTCAACAAATGATAAATCCAGTTGGTCGGTGAGTTCCTTTTTAGGTAATTGCCCCAGATAGCCGACTACCTTCAGTTCGTCATTATTGATGACCGTAATGGGGTAAAGAATCAAGTCATGGATGGATTCAGAGCGCCCGAAAATAACAGTTTTATTCTGATCAAGCAGAAACGGCGGCTTAGGCCCTGAGGGCGGGGGTAGATGATTCTTTGGCGGGTGATTTCCAGAAAATGACCTTTGATCATTAAATGCACCGGGTTGGTCTCTTTTCTGTGGTGGCGGTCTAAAGCCTAGAGGTGGCCGTCTTGAACCGGGCGGTGGTCGTTGAAACTCAGGTGGTTGGCCTGCTGGAGGGGGGGGTAGGGAAAGACCAAAATCAGACTCTAAAAGTGAACCCCAACGACGACGGTTATCCTTTAAGTTTTGCCAGCTTCCAGAGCGTTTCCACTCATTTGCCATGACTTGAGCAAATGCTTCATGGGCTTGTTGGTCTTGCTTATTTACATAATTTAGAAAGCCTCTATCAAAACTCCATTGCATCACAAGATACATGCAAAGCACGACGCTACTCACTGCCAGTAATAGTGTTGAAAACAGCTTGGAGCGAATACTAAAAATCATAGATTAACTTATCCAAATAATATATACATATCACTATAACCTCGAACTCAGTGCATCGCAGCACATAGTGAGCAACTTCCTTGTTATTTGCACATTCACGTTTGTCTAGGCTGTATATTTCAACTAAATTAGGTGCAACTAATAATAATGCAGATAAATAACCAGAGAAACCATGCGTTGAATCATCCATCAAGTCGGAATCATGTTATCAATTATCTCTGTATTTGTTTGGGAGGATTTTTGTTAGCTAGTTGTGCTCATTCTCCACCCACCAAACTGACGCTTTCTGATTTGGGCACCCGTTTCTGGCAAGATACTTATTATTTGAGTGTCACTGGGCAGCCCTCATCTATACAGTGTGACGTTAATTCGACTTACAAAGCCCTAGATGATGTGTTTGTTCGATACAAAGGTCAGGACGCTACGGCTCTGTTCGACAGTGATGATGATTTGATCAAGATAAATGACCTGAAACAAAAGTGCTTAGATAAATCAATGATCAAAGCGGCAGCAATAAAGTGATCTTATTGATCTTGTCTTAAAACACATACTGAAGGCGAACAGATAAGGCATTGCCTTCATCTTCAACACTGTCTGAGACTTGGTTATGTAATAGGTTGGTCATGATTCTCAGGTCTTCATCGTAGTAGTAATTGACGCCAATTGTACTTGTTTTTCCTTTTACGCCTTCTTCGGCTTCGCTGGTATCCAATATGCTATATCGTGCAGTTAATTCCCAAGCGCCAGAATCTGCAAAAGGTTTAACCTTGCCAAAAATGCCTTTTTTATAATTTTTGGATTCTCCTGTCAGGAAATAACTGGACTGAACATAGTAACCATCAAAGTTAGCATCTTCGCTATTATCGACGGCATTAAGTTTTGCGCTCATATATTCAGATTGAACAGAGAAGGGGCCGCTTACCCATGCCGCTTCAATACCTAATAAATTAACCGTATCGCCATCTATTTCACCACTACTAATTACCTTGTCTGAACTGTGAACTTCCGCTCGCTCGTTTATTTCAAACTCGTCACCATCCAGATCTCGCCAAGATGCGGCGATGCCTAAGTGTAATAATTGACTATCTGACTTCAGGTTTGAAGAAATTGGTGACCAGGTAACACGCCCAGTTACTGCATAAGGATTTAAGCTTTCATTTTCTGTTTCAACATCATAAGCCCCTATGGCCCATGAGAAATGCTTGTTTACATTGGAAATCTCAATACCTTTGTTTCTGCTCGGCGCAAAGGCTTTACTGGCCATGGAACGTTCAAGGAAGGTACTGTTTTTTGAACTTGTTAAATTTTCAAGGCCGAATGATTCTTTCATTTGTCCAAATGTTAGTTCAGTTTTCTTCAGAACTCCGCTGTCAAAGCCTGTGTATTGAATATAGGCATCACCTATCTCACTACTGTTATCTTCGTCAAAACTAATTTGTAGCTTGCCGCTCCAGTCATTATTCAGGCGATGTTTTATATCAATTCTTGCACGCCTTAGTTCAGTATTGAACTCGTGTTCATCTTCTGTTTCGTTTCGATAAACACCATCAAATACGGAGTAATCAAGCATGAGTACACCACCGATTTGGGTTTCAGGTTTTGTTTCTTCTTTCTCAGCATGGGCTTGAAATGACAATATAAAAAGCGTTGCCATAAATACTATCTTAAATGGCTTAGGTTTTTGTCTAAGAGAAAAGTTTGAATACTGCATGGTGTTCTCCGCTATGGTTTTATCGTTATATTTAAGGTATTAAATTAATGGGTTCGTGTTTGTTTGAACTTGTTTTGGGTTCAGGGAATGGCAAGTGAAAAACGTGTAAACGAGCGGTATCACGTAAGAAATCGATGTCCAGTATTTCAATTTTTTGAATGTTTAATCCTGTACGATGTTTCAGGTCATTTAACAGAAGTGAATGGTTTTGAGGTTTGATGTTCTCGATTTTTTCGTATTGAATTTGTTGAACTGTTAAAGCCGTGTTTGAGAATGTTGATTCACAAACGAGTGCGGTAATATAAATGATGCAATGTAAGGCAATCAGCTCAATAGGGTTTAAATTACTAACAGCAGAAAGCAGAGACATTGCAATCACCAGAAATAAATAAGTCATTTCTTTCACTGAAATAGATTCTGTGCGGTAGCGAAGCATTGAAAATACTGCAAATAGTCCAAAGGCAAAGCCCATTGAAATTTCTACAGAGTGCAAAAGGTTTGTGACGATAAAAACGCCTACGCCAAAAAGTAAAAATGAAATAGCGTGGTCTTGATTGTTTTTGATAGATGTTTTCTTAGTACTACTGATAACAAGTTTACGCAGATAGCAGCCTAAAATTAGCGCGATGACGGAACTGGTATTGATGACGAGTTTGAGTAAGAAGCTAGAATCCAGTGTGGTAAACATAGTAATAATCCTAAAATAAATATTAAAATATGAGGCAAAAACTAGTGAAGTTGTTGTATTGCCATTAACTCAGGTTTGAATCGATTTGCTTTTAAGTTGGCATTCACTAAAGAACAGCCAATGCAGTATTTACTGAACTTGCTGGGACGAATTCCCCTGTGAGCCATTAGACGTGCAAACGGAGAGTTTGTGTCGTGGCGACTTTGTTTTAACTCTGCAATAAACATATGAGGTAAATAGATACTGGCTTGCTGGTTGTTACTAAATTGCTCACTAGGAATTGGAGCAGAGAAACTTAAATTTAGATCAAAAGTAATGCGCTCACAGCTTGCTTCATTTGCAAGTGCAATTCTCTGGTAGCTACCAAACTGAGTTGGCTTTAACTGTCTATGTGTCGGCTGGAGTTTTGATGCAAGAAACTCACTTGCTTGAGGGCTATTAATATCAGCTTTAGGTGACTGTATGCGTGACTTAATTGTTCGTCCTTTATTGTTTTTGAATTTAACTTCAAGAAATCCCGTTTTAGTGTCTACATAGTGGCGGTGCCGTACTTTATATCGGTTTAGCTTTCCTTGGTGATGGGCGTGATAAAAATGATGATCAAGGGTGTCAAAGTAGGTGTTGTGGTAAGTGAATACCCTGTTTGTTTGCATTTCCAAAGCGGAGTAGTCAGCTTTTAGTTCAGCTAAAATATAAGGTAGTTGCTGTAGAGGAATAATATATTTTGTATCCACCCGATCCATTAAAGCTGCACC
>CAJWBJ010000017.1 GCA_913020495.1 uncultured Oleiphilus sp. | reverse complement strand
TGGAAAAAGTGTTTGAGTTATCTGTTGAGTCGCACTCTGTTTTGGGCGAACTGCTAATTAGTTTACTTGAAGACTCCTGTAGTGCTTTAAGCGAAATGTTAGCGTCCGTTGAACAGGGCAAGCCTTGCAGGGCTCAAGCTGGTTTGATTGAAAAGCTTCAGCAAGCCTCGCAGATTGATGAAGTTCTGGAACAAGACGCAACTGAAGTGCCGTCAGATGCTGTTATTTCAGACAAAGAGACTCAAGAGGAGTCAGTCTTTGATGCATCACTACCCGAACCGCAAGAAGAAAGTAGTGAAGGTTCGACATTAGACTTAGATCCTGAGTTAGCTGAAATTTTCTTAGAAGAAGCGAATGAGATCATTCACACATCTGGAGAGCTTCTACACCAATGGGAAAATGATACTCAAAGTATTACTCTGGTTGCCGAATTACAGCGTGAGTTGCATACCCTAAAAGGGGGTGCGCGAATGGCAGAGATAGATAGTATTGGTGACCTATCTCATGAGCTGGAAACTCTATTTGAACTTATTGTTGATAGTCGTTTTGATGCATCTGCGGGCATGGTCACATTATGCTTAAGTTGCCATGATGCCTTGGCAAATATGGTTGACGCGATTAGTGAGGGCCGCAATGCTCCGACAGCCGTCGAATTACTAGAACAAATTAAGCATGTAGTTAAAACAGGTAGTGTCGGTGGTACAGAGACAGAAGCAGAGACTACTTTTGTCGAACCTACTATAACGACAGAAATTGAAGTCAAAGCTGAGTTGGAAAGTGAATCTCAGGGTGTTCCTATAGAAGATAGCGTACCCGAGGACTTATTTGAAGGAGACTTATTACCATTATTTATTGATGAGAGTAAGGATATTCTAACGGCTGCTGCAGACTATCTGGATCATTGGAGAGAGGATGAAGATGGCGTTGATGGCATCGTTGAGCTACAACGAGAAATGCACACCCTGAAAGGGGGGGCGCGTTTGGCGGATGTCGATGCAATTGGTGATTTAGCCGATGCAGTGAATCATCGCTTAGAGCAGTTAATTGAAGGTAAGATACCTGATCATAAATCCTTGTTAGTGGTGGTGACAAAAGCATATCAAGAGCTAACAGAAATGTTAGAAAGCCTCATACACGGAACGGTGATTGCCTCATCACCAGAGTTGATATCAGAAATAAACCAAGCTGGTGGATATTCAGAAGCCAATGCCGCGCTTGTAAGCCAAATGCCTAATGTACTTACAACCTCAGTATTGGGTGATTTGGATGAAATTGATGCTGAAGTTGTTGAGATGTTTATCGAAGAGGCTCGTGAATTAATTGAGGCTTTGGAAGAACAGATCTCTGAATGGTCAAAAGCACCAACTAATGAAAGCTGTAATTTAGAAATTCAACGAATTTTACATACTCTGAAAGGCGGCGCTAGATTATCAAATATAAGTGGGCTTGCAGATGAAAGCCATGCACTTGAATCGCGATTGTTAGAAGCCCAGAAGATAAAAGAATCATTTGACGGTGATTTAAAGCAAGCTGTTTTAGCAAAACAGGATACTCTCCTGAAGCTTGTCGATGAAATACAGAAACTGGCAGAACCAACTCAAGCAGAGGTGGCAAAACCAAAACCGGAAGCGCCAGAACCTGAAAAATTAAAGGAGGACGCTAAAAAACCTAAGGCGGATGCTAAAGAGCAAGCACCAAAGGCTGACGGTGCTCCGAAGATAATTCAGAAAGCCGCACCTCAAGAAACCATTCGGGTTTCATCTGACCTATTGGAGTCTTTAGTCAATTTAGCGGGTGAAACCAGTATCTCTCGGGGCCGTTTAGAGCAGCAGATTAGTGACTTTGGTTTTACGCTTGAAGAAATGTCAGCCACTATTGAGCGTCTTCGTGAGCAGCTTCGAAGAATGGATATGGAAACGGAAGCGCAGGTGCTATTTACGACTGAAAAAGAAGGTATAAAAGCACCGGATTATGCTGACTTCGACCCACTGGAAATGGATCGATATTCATCTATTCAACAGCTCTCCAGAGCATTGTCAGAAAGTACCTCTGATTTACTAGACTTGCGTGACACTTTGGCAAATCGTGCGCGTGATGCAGAAACACTGTTATTACAGCAATCTCGTATCAACTCCGAATTACAAGAAGGCTTGATGAAGACACGGATGATTCCGTTCTCGTCAATCGTACCAAGACTCAGACGAATTGTTAGGCAGATAGGTACAGAGTTAGGTAAGCAGGTAGAGTTTGATGCTTTAAATGCTGAAGGAGAAATGGATCGTTCTGTATTGGAACGAATGGTTGCACCGCTTGAACATATGCTTAGAAATGCATTGGACCATGGTATTGAATCAGCCGAAGACCGTAAAAAAGCAGGTAAGCCAGAGAGTGGCCAAATTATATTGTCGCTAATGAGAGAGGGTGGAAATATAGCCCTTAAAATGACTGATGATGGCGCAGGTGTTAATGATAAAGTTGTACTCAAAAAAGCTATTAAACAAGGTTTAGTGGAGAAGAATGCCAAACCAACGCATAGTGAAATTATGCAGTTTATTATGCTTCCGGGTTTTAGTACGGCAGAGAAGGTCACGCAAATATCAGGGCGTGGTGTGGGTATGGACGTGGTTGCCAGTGAAATTAAGCAAATGGGCGGCACGATTGATATTGATTCTACATTAGGGAAAGGCACAGAGTTTACCGTCCGCTTACCGTTTACAGTGTCTGTAAACAGAGCATTAATGGTGAATACGGGAGAGGATTTCTACGCAATACCCTTGAATACAATTGAAGGTATTGTTCGTGTTAGTGCTTATGAACTGGAAGAATATTATAAGCCAGATGCGCCGATGTATGAGTACGCTGGGCGTGAATATAACCTTCAATACTTAGGGAAACTATTACATAGTACTCATCACCCTAAGCTTCAGGGTCAGCCTTTACCTCTACCGGTAATACTTGTTAGGGGAGCAGATAAACCGATGGCGCTTCAAGTTGACAGCTTGATGGGTAGTCGGGAAATCGTTGTAAAGAGCTTAGGGCCGCAGTTTTCGAATGTGCATGGCGCATCAGGAGCAACGATATTGGGAGACGGTAGCGTTGTTGTTATTCTGGACCTTCCTGCGCTGATTCGTGATGAGAGTGCTGGGCTTCTTGATAGTGTAAGTGCGCTAGAGGTGATACCCAGAGATATAGAAAAAGCTTCATTAGTTATGGTAATTGACGACTCTGTTACGGTGAGAAAAGTAACGACCAGGCTGTTAGAGCGAAATGGTTATGAGGTTATTACTGCAAAAGACGGAGTTGATGCTATTGCAACACTTCAAGATTGTAAGCCGGATGTTATGTTGCTGGATATTGAAATGCCTCGAATGGATGGTTTCGAAGTGGCGACACTCGTTCGACATGATGAACGTTTACAAGATATCCCGATCATTATGATTACTTCAAGAACAGGCCAAAAACACAAAGATCGGGCTTTATCAATTGGTGTCAATGGCTATTTAGGTAAGCCATTCCAAGAACATGATCTATTAGAGAACATTGAGAAGTATTTAAACTAATTGTGACGGAACTCGAAGCGACTCAACACCGCCCTTATATTGGCGTAATTTCAGATTGTGCATTGCAGCGACATGTTCTGCAAAATGTTTTGGTACGGTATGGTTTAAATATTGCCATCATCTGTGATCCATCATTGCTTGAAGGTCAGCGTCAAGAGCGAGTGGAGCAAGTTGACTGCTGGTTGTTAGAACTTGATGACGAAGAGTTTGAATCTGATGCCTTGGATCACTTGATTGATCAAGGGGAAGTGCCGGTTTTATTTGGTTTAGGTAAAGCACCTCCCAAAAACGATGAAGGTTATATTTCTTGGGAGCGTCGTTTATTTGATAAGTTGGAAGAACATCTTGGAAGTGTTGAAATATTGGAGTCAGAAGCATCGCTTCTTGCTTTAGATACGAAAGTTGCGAACCAACCACAGGTTCTCGCATCTGAAGCATTAGAAAGTGGTTCTTCTTCTAAGCAAAGGCCTGTCGCAAAGGAAATATGGGTTTTAGCTGCATCACTTGGTGGGCCTGCAGCCGTTAAAGAGTTTTTAGATGAAATGCCCATTAACATTAACGTTGGATTTTTATATGCGCAGCATATTGATGCCCACTTTTCTCATGTACTAACAAATGTACTTGGCCGACATTCTAATTTGGATTTAAAGTCAATGGTGCAAGGAAGTTGTTTGCGGGAAGGCGAGGTGGCTGTTGTCCCGGTTGATCATGAAGTTGTTTTTAATGCCGATGGTATTTCGATAAAGAATAGCCCTTGGGATGGCCCATACGGACCATCCATCGATCATCTTTTGGCAAATCTTCTTCGTCACTATGGTGCCCGCTGTCATGTGATTGTGTTTAGTGGTATGGGAAATGATGGTGCTTTATTGGCTCCAAGAATGCAGCGTCAAGGTTGTTCTGTATGGACGCAAACACCAGAAAGTTGCGCAAATGGCTCTATGCCGCAATCTATTATCGATTTAGAATGTACGGAATTAACGGCAACACCTAAAGCTTTAGCTCAAGCATTAATTGCGCGTGCCGGTAGTATACCCATTATGTTAAATGATGAGCCTGCAACACCAACAAAATCGGCTCTTGCTGGACAGGATATTTATCATGATGACCAACAAAATTTGAATTGAGGACTGTGAGTGTGTCGGAATCTCAAAGTGTTATCGCTAGTTTGTATCTTCCCGTGAGTAATAAGCAATTATTACTACCTAATGTCAGTGTTGCTGAAGTGGTTGCTTATCAAGAGCCAAAAAAACGGAATGATGCCCCTGAATATTTTTTAGGGACAGTGCATTGGCGGGGGATTGATATCCCGGTTATTTCATATGAAATTGCCAATGACCTTAAACAAAATGAAACTTCAGCAGCAGCACGAATTGCGGTTATTAATACCATTGGCAAGCACCATGATGCCTTACCTTTTTTTGCAATCATTACACAAGGTATTCCTCGACTGGTAAAAGTGAGTGACGATATTATCAAAAAGACCAAGCAAAAGCCTGGGGTTGCAGATTCAGCCTTAATCAAGGTGGATGGTGAAGATGCTACAATCCCTAACCTTGGTTATTTAGAATCATTAGTGTATTCACATATATAAAGTAAACGGTGCCTGACTTATGGGCTTATTTGGTAATCTCACGAAATCGAATTTCGATAAATCTCGCCTTGATACCGCTTCGATATCTTTATTATTTATTTCCCTTTACCAAACATTTAGTTTGGTCTCACAAGGATTTTACTGGCAAAGTATTCTGTTTATTTTGGCAGGAGGCGGTCAGTTTTATTACTTGATTAACTCTCAGAATAAAAAGTTTAGTCTGCGAGTTGCTATGTTTTGTATTACTGTTTTCTGGGTTGCCATTCTTAGTTCGAATTCGGTTAGGCAGGGATGGGAGTTAGACTGGCTTTTTATTCTCATTCCTTGCGCTTACCTGTTACTAAATTTAAAAGCAGCGAATATTATTAATGTAACAGGGTTAATTGTATTACAGGCCGTATTTTATACTGATGATTATTTTACAAATGGAACGGCTAGGTTACTGCCATTCTTTGTGTTAATGGTCATTGCGAATATGCTGGCAACTCAACACGTATACTTAAAATCAGCACTTAAGCGTTCTCAGACTCATGATGCATTAACCGGCTGCGTAAATAGAGTGTGTTTTCAGCATGAAATTATTAAGGCTTCAGATATCTGTAGACGTTATCAAATTAATATGTCGATGATTTCTTTACAGATAAATGAGCCATCTAAGCAAATTGCTCTGCTGGGGAATGAGCGGTTTGATCAGTATTTGACTTCGCTTGCTCAAGTTTGGTCTAGCCGCTTACGAAATACAGACATTTTATGTCGTTATAGCGATGGGATTTTTATCGTTTTGTTGCCCAGTACGGTACTTGAGAGCGCATTGTTACTGGCTGATGAACTTGTTAAATCAAGCAAAGACTACGACTTTAATCTCCAAAACAATATTCAAATACGAAGTAAAACGATGACTCATGATGGTGCAGAGAGCTGGGAAGACTGGCTAAATAGGACCGTGCTTTAATTAAATTTGGTATTTGAGTGAGCAAAATCTGAATTAGTAGCTAAAATAAATCTACATATAAATTATTATCCGTTAAGTTTCTCTTCTTTACGTCAAAAATAGGGCGCCGGAAATAAGAAGCGAAGTTAGAATGAATAGCGGTTTATACATCGAATCAGCCTTACCCTCTGTTGTTACTAGCTAGCAGGGGGGGAGCAATGTAACGAATAGACTTAGGTAGAGCCATGTTTGGATTGAATAAAAATGCATTGAAAGTGAATGAAGTTGCTGTTGACAAGGTTGATCTGCAGGCCTTGGAAACAAAAGCGGCCCTGCTTGATCAATTTTTTGCGCAAGACCCTTTATCACTGATTCAAGCGATTACCTCTTCTGTAGAGCAAAAACGTGAGGGAAGTGATGGTCTTATTCGTCAAGTTGAAGGAAGCTGCCAAGGCTTGGATTCATTAATTGGACAAGGACAGATGATTTTATCATCTGTCCAACAGGCATCAGAGACATCGAACCAAACAGCTGAAGTTTCACAGCAATGTAATGCAGATATGAGGCAACTCTCAAATAACGTTGAAACATCATCGCGTAATATTTCCGAGTTTACATCTCTTTTAGAAAGTTTGGATGAAAGTAATAAAACAATAAGTAAATTGCTGGAGTCAATTAAAGCAATTGCCGATCAAACTAATTTGTTGGCATTGAACGCTGCAATTGAAGCCGCACGGGCGGGTGAACATGGGCGGGGTTTTGCTGTGGTGGCCGATGAAGTACGGCAACTGGCAAATACATCCAACCAATCAGCAGAAGAAATTCAGGGCGAAATTACAAAAATTACTGAAATTTCTAACTCTGTTATTTCTAAGCAGCAAGAAGTTGCTGAAGTGATGAGTAATAGCGTCACGATTGCAAAAGAGACTATGAATAACCTTGCCTCAATGGAGGACGTAGCAAGTAGTAGTGCCAGTGTTGTAAATGGCCTGTCTTCCAGTTTCTCTGCACAAACAGACGAAGCTGAACAATTGAAAGCCAATCTGTTTTCAATGCTTGAAAATACCTCAAATGAAGATAATATCAATGACTTGCTACAGCAACTTTCTGATCAGCTTCAGTCCCTTTCTTAATACATAACATCGACGGTTTTTTGCCGTTGTCTGTTGAAAATTTTTACAGTTCTTTTTGAAACCCTTTTAGCTTCTCGATTTTTTATTGAAGCAGGAGGGTTTTTTTGTATAAAAATATTGAGTATTTATTTGATTTAAAAGGAAATATAAGAAATGAGTATAAGCTTATCTTAAGCTGATAAAGTAAATGCTTTATATGGCGTTTATTTTGCTTGTTAAATATATAAGGTTGATGGATAAACTATCTGACCAATCAGCCGATACACTAAGTAGAGAGACTTTATTGTGTAAGGGTAGGCATGTAGTTAAGTGACAGAAACGAGTAGGAGTACGATCATGACATATGACAAACACTCTAGAATGGAAGTACTACGCCGCTTATATTTAAGTAAGTGCGGTCAAATTGAAAAAGCAAAACAATCGTCCGGATTATTGCGCTGCCAAGTGTTAATCGCTGAGGCTGAAGCGATTAAAGCTGAGTTGGAAATTATCTAACTCAGCGCCTTAAAGGCCCACGCTACCCGGTTATTTCTAAATTGGGTATAAGTAGTCTGTTGGCTTCTATATTTTACCTCCTTAATGCGTTCTCATTAAAAATATTTCCTATCGTCTAATAAGCATGTAAAATTGCCCCCTTCTGTACTTAAGATAAACAGCCCTTAGTAAAGCAACTGGAAATTTGAATGCTAGACGCGATATCAAAACACTACAAAGCCATCATTGATGATCTAGGAGAAGACAGTGCACGGGAGGGTATGCTCGATACTCCTATGCGCGCGGCTAAAGCCATGCAATTCTTAACGCAAGGTTATGCCAAGAATATTGATGAAATTGTTAATGATGCTGTATTTGAGTCTGATAATGATCAAATGGTAATCATTAAAGATATTGAACTCTACTCACTTTGTGAACATCATTTATTACCCTTTATTGGCAAGTGTCATATTGCTTATCTTCCTGACGGGAAGGTATTGGGCTTATCAAAATTTGCTCGAATTGTTGACATGTACGCTCAACGCTTCCAAATTCAAGAAAATCTAACGCGACAAGTTGCTGAAACCGTACAAGAAGTGACCGGAGCAAAAGGGGTGGCTGTTATTATTGAATCTCAACATATGTGCATGATGATGCGTGGCGTACAAAAGCAAAACTCATCAATGAATACTTCCGTTATGTTAGGTGCTTTCCGCGATTCACAAGCAACTCGAAGTGAGTTTTTGACCTTGGTAACCCGGTAATGATTAACTCCCACATTTGATGCGATTTTTTTGTACGATTAATTTTTTGAACTACGAACATGACTAGACGAATTTCTTACAGGACCTTTTAATGTTAAAGCTAGATACCCTAAACCAACTCAAACAGCTAAAAAGCGATATAAAATCAAGTCGTAACATCGAGAATGGAACAGTAAAAGGGTCAGCCCATAAATTCGGATTCGTTACGTTGGATATAGGTAAGGATGTTTATTTACCGCCAGATGAGATGCAAAAAGTATTTCCGGGCGACCGTGTTGAAGTTGAAATTATAAAAGACGCAAAAAAGAAAAAAATGGCTAAAATTGAGCGTTTGCTCGAGTCGCCGACTAAAGTATTTTGTGGAAAGTATGTCACAAAAGGAAAAACCCATTTTGTAGAACCTGATATTCCTGGCTTAAGTCGGTGGCTGTTTGTACCTCCGCAGAAACGGAAAAATGCCAATGCGAAAGATCTAGTCAAATGTCGTATTACCCAGCATCCATTTAAGACAGGTAAAGCACAGGCAAGTGTCATTGAAATTTTGGGCAATGATCAAGTTGTCGGGATAGAAAGAAGCTATGCCTGCAGTAAATATGACATTAGTACCGTGTGGAATGACCAGGTTGAGAAACAATTAGCGACATTAGATGAGTCGACGATTGAATTAAAGAAAGCCGGACGTGAAGACTTAAGCGCAATACCGTTTGTGACTATTGATGCTGAATCAACCGTTGATATGGACGATGCGTTATATGTCACCGAGAATGACCTGGGTTGGATGCTAAGTGTCGCGATTGCAGACCCTTGTGCTTTAATCGATGCAGGGTCAGCAATTGAGAAAACGGCGCTATTACGTGCAACCTCCATTTACTTCCCCGGCCAGCAAGTTCCAATGTTACCTGAAAAATTAGCCGGTGACTTATGTTCGCTCGTGGCAGGTAAAGACCGGTTAGTTAAAGTAATGAATATTCAGGTTATGGCTGATGGCGCTTTAGGTGAATATAGTCTTACTAGTGCAATTATTCGGTCTCGTCAGAAAATGAGCTACACCGAAGTAAGTGCATACTTATCATCTGAGGGTGAAGTTCAGGTTGATGAATCAGTAAAACCGGTCTTATCGTGTTTACAGGCGCTTTCAGATGCTTTGTGCCAATGGAGAGAAAAGAATCTATTAATTCATTCAAACCGAACCGAGTTTTCTCTGGCCATAGATGAAAAGCAAAAAATTGCATCGATCAGTAAAAAAACCAGTACCTTAGCGCATAAGATAGTTGAAGAATCTATGGTTGCAGCCAATCGTTGTATCGCCAAGATGATTGCTGAGAGTGGTAAGGATAGTTTGTTTATTTCCCACCTAGGTCTGCGAAGTGACCGTCTTGAGCCGGTTCAGAAAATCATTAATGAAAGTCTTGGCACTGATGAAAATCTGGACCTATCTACCTTAGGCGGTTTTGTTCAGGCGATGAGCACTGTTTCAGCATCGGATGATTTAAAGCCTGTTCATCGAGTAATGGCGCGCCAGCTAGAAAAGAGCCGCCCGGTTTCAATTCCTGCTCCTCATTTTGGTATGGGCTTAGAGCAATACACAACATTTACTTCGCCACTACGAAAAGCGAACGATTATCTTATACATAAACAGCTCAATTCTTTGAAAGATGGCAAGTTGACAGAAGTCATTGATAGTAAGCATTTAGCGAATTTAGAAGACAAATGGCAGCATGCTAAAGGTGCTGTTTTTGATGTCGAGCAATGGCTAAAGTGCCAGTTTATGGCGAAAAACAAAGATGTTCATGAGGCGAGTGTACTACGAACATTTTCAACCGGCTTTCAAGTTCGTTTGACTGAAAGCGGCATTGAGGGTTTTGTTTCTACAAAAGATATGGATGGTAAATATAGCTTTAATCAGGATTTACTTTGTTTAACGGGTAAAGAGCAATCTTTTGTGCTTGATCAACTTGTACATGTTCGGGTAAGTCAAATTGACTGGTCTCGAAAACAAATTCAGTTTGAACTGCCTCAGGTCTTAAAGGTCGAAAGTCAAGAGTCTGAAACGGCGACTAACACTACACCCGAGAGCACTATGTCCGAAACGATAAAGACGGAAGTTTTATAAGAAGGCGGCATAACTTTTAAGGTATTTTTTACTTATTTTCAGGTTTCCGTCTATTTCGTAAAAAACGGAATGGGCGTAATCTGCTATTGTAAATCAAGCTTCAGGAACGGTTTGGTTACTTAGATGAATAACAGATATATCTACGATGAGGGGGTGCACCTATAGTGGCACCCTATTTTATTTCTTTAAACCTACTAACCCCGCTACCATATATTCACTAATAATCGTGATATAGGTTTCCTGATCTTCAACTTGGGGGCAATTGATATCGCCATTCCAGATTGATCCTATTGCGCCATCAAAGGTCGCTTCCAACCCCATCATTAAGTGCTCAACAGGCTTATTAGGAAGCAGGCCCTGATTAATTCCTTTTTGTAAAATGGTGCCAATATATCCGGTGAATTGCTCATCAAGCATTTCAAATTCAGCTTTAAGCTCAGGCGTCAGTCGCTCACGAAAATCACCTCGTTTACAATAAAATGAAACGCGCGCCTCAGCTGGGTTGCCTAAGAACATTTCAAAAGATGTGCTGATAATTTCTTTAATGGCATCAATGATTTCCGTGCGCTCATCATGTATACGATAGGCTGTTAGAATCCGTGTCATAAAACCTGTCGAGATGTTGGCATAAATATCATCTTTGCAGGTGAAATGTTTATAAACAGTGCCTTTACCAATTTCAGCCTTTTTTGCAATTTGCTCAACGGTAACTGTTTCCCAGTGAGGGTTTTCAAAAAGGCTAACTGCAGCAGCAAGAATTTCTTGCTCTCGTCGGGCAAACTCTCTTTGTTTGCGTGAAATTGGTTTTTCATCTGTTGTTGTACTGCAGCAGCCTAGCATTTGTATTCCCTGAAAGTCTTTTTTGGTCATTAAGTGACTATTAGTCACAAATTTTATCGATAAAGTACATTCTAATCTAGTTATTTTTTCTGGCTGTAATAAAATTGCGAAAATTTGAAAATAGTCTGACCTGTGACATATGGAAAATTATCTTTTATGAATACCCAAACACTCCAGAAAAAATTTCTAAGTATCAGAAGCCACAAAGCCTTTGAACTTTTTATTGTTTTCGTTATCGTTTTTTCTGCTCTGCTGATTGGCGCGAAAAGTTATGAAATTCCAGAGAGCGTTCACATACTCATGATATGGCTGGACTGGGGAATAACCCTGCTTTTCTTAATCGAAATTATAATACGATTTTTAGGGGAAGAGCATAAGCGGTATTTTTTTAAAAGTGGTTGGAATGTGTTCGATACGCTGATTGTGGTGGTTAGTTTGGTGCCAATTGACAACAGCGAGCTTGCTTTAGTTGGTCGCTTGATACGAATTTTCAGAGTATTAAGAATGATCTCTATCATTCCTGAATTACGCCTGTTATTAAACTCCCTATTAAAAGCACTACCTCAACTCGGCTACGTCGTTTTGCTTATGTTTATCATTTTTTATATTTATGCCGCGATTGGCACCACTTTCTTTGCAGAAATTAACCCTGTTTTATGGGGAGATATAGCCATCTCCTTATTAACGTTATTTCGAGTCATGACATTCGAAGACTGGACCGATGTGATGTATGAAGTAATGACGGTATACAGTCTAAGCTGGACATACTTCATTACCTTTATTTTTTTTACAGCTTTCGCTTTCTTAAATATGGTCATTGGTATTGTTGTAAATGTGTTAGAAGAAGAAAACCATCGCATAAAAGAGGAGGAGGACAAGGCCCAAGGCCGAGCAAGTCTGGATGATTTACAGAAAGAAATACAAGAATTGAAAGCCTTGATTATTTCAGGTAATGGGGCTTCAAAGTAAGAATTGTCTTGTACGATTTAGAGCGCTATATTTTACTTTCTTAACTTATGGAGTGTTTTGTACGACTCAACTCCCTGTCTCCCTCTGTTATTCCGGTAGTCATCTTGCCGGGATTCAGTTCTTATAGGGTTGTTTAATCGAAAGGCCGTTGTGCAAAACTTTGATATTCTATTATTTGGGTAAATCAGGCTAAATTGCTTTTTAGATAACTATCACATACCATCGTGCCGCTATTTATTCATATTACTCTCACGTAGTTTTACTTATGTCTCGCCGAACGCTCCTTGAAATTGGTCTTTTTCAACGCATGCTGATTGCAGCCAGTTTAAGTGGGCTAATCTGTGTTGGGGTTTTCCTTGTTGCACAATAATCTTAAGCGAGCCCGATATGATTCTTGAGTGCGACAATGTAACGCTTGGCTACGAGCTGCACCCTGCGGTACACCATTTATCCATTCAAATTGAGCGTGGTACTTTGATGGCCTTGGTCGGCCCAAATGGTGCCGGTAAAACGACCTTGCTAAAAGGTTTTATGGGGCAAGTTTCACCTTTAGAAGGTTCAATCACGCTGCATGATATTCAGCGTAGTGATATTGCTTATTTGCCTCAGTTAAATCAAGTTGATCGCAGCTTTCCGCTTAGTGTTCAAGAAATGGTGTCTTTAGGAACATGGCGAGAAACCGGTGCGTTTGGTCGTTTAAGAAAACAACATAAGCAGCGCGTAGCTTCTGCTTTAAATCAATTGGGTTTGAGCGGTTTTGAAAAACGTCTGATTGGTTCACTTTCGGGTGGACAAATGCAGCGAGTCTTATTTGCGCGACTTTTAGTGCAAGAGGCAGATTTAATTCTATTGGATGAACCGTTTACAGGAATCGACAGCCGTACGACGCATGACTTAATGCATCTCATAGAAAGCTGGCATCAATCAGGAAAAACCATTATTGCCGTGTTGCATGATCTTGATCAGGTGAAAAATCATTTTCCTCATAGTTTATTATTGTCGCGTGAGCCCATTGCTTATGGTGCAACAAACGATGTTTTGACGAAAGAAAACTGGCTTAAAGCACGGCAGTTGAATGAAGCATTTGACGAACACGCTGACCATTGCGGGCATGATTAGAGGTGTTAAACTTGTTTGATTATCTAATTTCCCCTTTCCTCGAATTTGCCTTTATGCAACGTGCCTTAATGGGTTGTTTAGCAATTTCTGTCAGTGCCGCACCGATTGGCGTGTTCTTAATGTTGCGTCGAATGAGTTTAACGGGTGATGCCATGGCGCATGCTATTTTACCTGGTGCTGCGGTAGGTTTTTTAGTGGCTGGTTTATCAATTGAGGCAATGACCATTGGCGGTATCGTCGCGGGCTGCTTAGTGGCTGTCTTGTCAGGTTTGGTTTCGCGTTTAACTGATGTAGCTGAAGATGCCAGTATGGCTGCCTTTTACCTGATTTCACTTTCTGTAGGGGTCTTGATTATCTCCGTTAATGGTAGCCAGGTTGATTTATTACATGTCTTATTTGGTTCTGCTCTGGCATTAAATAATGATGCGCTTTATTTACTTGCAGGGATTTGCACGGTGACATTGTTTGCCTTGGCAATTTTGTTCAGACCCTTGGTGGTTGAGTGTATGGACAGTCAATTTTTACAATCCGTTAGCCGTCTAAGTCCCTTGGCTCATTTCTCGTTTTTAGTACTTGTGGTGTTGAATTTGGTGGGTGGCTTTAATGCATTAGGGACGCTTATGTCAGTAGGGATGATGATCCTTCCTTCAGCATCTGCGCGCTATTGGGTAAAAGGCTTGGATATGCTGTTAGTGCTGTCATGTCTTCTCGCTATTATAAGTTGTTATGCTGGGCTGCTATTGTCTTACCATGTAGGTTGGCCGACGAGTCCATCAATTATTCTTATTCTGGGAAGTTTCTATGTACTGTCATTTTTATTTGGCATGAATGGCAGTATGATGAGTAAGCTTTCCAAACCAAAACATTTAAGTGCTTAGACTCTTATAGAAGAATAGGACCCTTGTCATGAAAGCTTGGTTTAAATCGATTGAAAGTGACCCCGAAAATACGGTTTATGCTTTAGAAAAAGTACTGACAGAGCTAACCGTCAATGAAGATGGTCTTATTCCTGTGATTGCTCAAGATGAACATACAAAAGCAGTATTGATGTTTGCATGGATGAATCGTGAATCGCTAGAAGAGACATTACAAACTGGCAAAATGTGCTACTGGTCTCGCTCACGAAAAGCACTATGGCGAAAAGGTGAAAGTTCAGGACACTGGCAAACGCTAAAAACATTAAGAACGGACTGTGACGGCGATGTATTACTGGCAGAGATTGAGCAAGATGGCGCTGCCTGTCATACCATGCGACGCAGCTGTTTTTATCTTAAGTTTGAAAAAGATCAGGTACGCGTTGTTTCTGACCTTTCAAGTTAATGGCAACTACTTGGTAAATTGTTTGAGATAATCATCTGCCATTTTCCAACTATCATCCGGGTCGATCGTATAGTTAAAAGGCCGAGGGTTAGATTCCGATTCGATCAGTTTTTTAATTTGTTCATCAGCTATAGCTGGGTTGTATACACGAAACAGTAATTCACGTGTTTTGTGCCAAGTAATTCTAGCGAGAGGAATGGCGTTACCATTGGTGCGAAGGTCAGACTCCACTTGCTGGCAGAAAGGTTCTATGGCTTTTGCTTCATGATCTAAGGTCAAGCCCTTTTCATCTTCGGTTTCCAAGTCAAGTATTAGTGATAGTTGCCAGCCAAACAGTTTTTTCTGTTCTTCTTTCAATGTTGCTAATGTGGTATTCACGGCGGCATAAACCTGTGAACCTTCATCTTCTCGTTGTATCACCGTATAGGTGGGGGTAGGCACTACAAATTTCTTACTGGTCACTTACAGTCTCACTCTTTTCATCATATAACTCGCATAGACAGCCTCACGGCCCTACGGTTTTGTGGCAAATTATACTGCCTATGATTTGTTGAGGCTACAAGTTACTGACGGGATAAATGAAGGAGGGAAGTGAAGGGTTATTTTGACGAATAGGAATAGGTGCGACCTGAGCCATTTTTACTTCCGCCGATATGTAAACCTTGAACTAAAATGCTACCGCCATCCTTAAAGGCAAACTCACCCACAGATAGCTCAAGTTCAATATCAATAGTGATGCCTGACTGGGCTTTGATATCACTCATTTTCTCATCATCTAATAGCTCAAGCTCTGCCTGTGTCTGCGCAGACATCATTAAAATGACCGCAGCTAACGCTATTTTGTTAAGGATATTCATCGTCATGCACTCAATATTTAATCTGAATCAAAGTAGTATAGCTCATTAAACAAGGTAAATAATATGAAACAAGTTAAACGTGCTATTCCTGTGAATGTGATCACCGGTTTTTTGGGAGTAGGTAAAACGACAGCTATCCGTCATCTACTGGATATGAAACCTCGCTCAGAAAAGTGGGCGGTACTGGTGAATGAGTTTGGAGAAATTGGCTTGGATGCCAGTTTATTAGCCGGGCAGGGGGCAGAAAAAGAGGAGGGTGTTTTTATTCGAGAAGTACCGGGAGGGTGTATGTGTTGCGCTTCAGGTGTACCGATGCAAATTGCTCTGAACCAACTTATCACGCGAAGTCAGCCCGACCGTTTAATTATTGAGCCTACCGGGCTTGGACACCCGCTAGAAGTATTAAATGCCTTATCCCACTCTAGCTATCAAGGGGTATTGGATGTTAAGGCAACGCTCACGTTGGTGGATGCGCGAAAGGTATCTGATACACGTTATACCGAGCATGAAACGTTTAAACAGCAGCTTCAAATCGCCGATATCATCATTTCTAATAAAAACGACCTTTCCGATAGCCATGACTTAGCTAACTTGAACCGATATCTAAAAAGTTTGAACTTGGGCGATGTTCCTTTTTATAGTATTTCTCAAGGGCGCATTAACTTGGACTGGTTGATGCTAGCAAGCCGTACAGCAGTAAGTGCTAACAAGATTCATCACCACCACTCACAAGAAAGTGAAGTCTTAACTCAAGGAGTTATTGATTTCCCGGTAGAGGGCTTTGTTAGAAAAGATAATTCAGGAGAAGGGTATAAAAGTAGCGGCTGGGTATTTGAGCCCCGTTTTATATTTGACCGGACCAAGCTTCTGATACTCTTTTCGGGCTTGGATGTAGAGCGATTAAAAGGGGTTTTCATTACTGAACAGGGTGGAATTAGCTTTAATCAAAGCGATGGTTCATTGAGTTATTTTGATGTAGGTGAAACATTGGATAGCCGAATTGAAGTGATTGGGCAACATGCTCAAGCATGGCAGGATCTAGAAGAGCAAATTCTACAGGCGGTTATTGAAAGTTAGTAATCCGCTATGTACATAGCTCTTGATAAAATAACGCCTTCTGTAATGCCTATTGAGAGCTTCGTACAATATAAATCTCAGATATTCAGATGGCCATACTAACTGGAATCTACCTTATCCCCGTCATTTCGGTGTACTTTAAGCCGTAATTAAGTGCTCTTATATTTGTTTGATCATACTGATGCCCTGAAAAGTTCTGCTTTTGTATTGCTTAATATAAATTTACTTGACTAGCCTACCTATCGGTAGGTAGGCTGTGTGGCTTATTGTGAACGGATCAAAAAATGAACACTAAACAACAGATAGTTGAGCTATCAGCCGATTTACTGCGTGAGCATGGATTTCATGGCTTTAGCTATTTAGATCTTTCACGCGCCTTAGGTATTACCAAAGCAAGTGTTCACCATCACTACCCCAAAAAAGATGACTTGGGCTTAGCGTTGTGCGAATGGACTCACGACTGGTTATCACAAGGCTTAGAGCATTTCGACACGAAGGGAACCTCTAACTGGAATAAATTAGAGCGGTATTTACAGGCAGCCATAAAGCACACATTAACAGACCATAAAATGTGCCCGATAAGCGCTTTGTACAGTGATTTGAATAAATTATCCGAGCCCATGACACTCGCATTAAAATCATTGGATGACCTTGAATTAGGTTGGGTGACGAAAGTCATGACTGAAGGCGGACAGAATGGGGAGTTTATCGCTCAAGAAGATTCGAAAGCGATGGCTGCTTTATTTATATTTAGTTGCAAAGGCGCTCTATATTATGCGCGTTTGCATGGACAAGATCTGTTTCATCAAACCATGAAACAATTTGAACATCTCTTAAGACAAACCGGAGAAAACCATGAACACTGAAAATCCATTATTCCAACCGATCCAACTAGGGCCGTTGTCATTGCAAAACCGTATTGTAATGGCGCCTATGACGCGTACATTTTCACCGGGTAATGCGCCTAATGACCTTGTTGTGGCTTATTATGAGCGTCGTGCAGAAAATGAAGTAGGGCTGATCATCACTGAAGGTACACCGGTTGGGCACAAAGCGGCTAATGGTTATCCTCGCGTTCCTTTCATGCATGGTGAAAAAGCTTTAGCTGGCTGGAAAAAAGTTGTCGATGCCGTTCATGCCAAAGGGGGTAAAATTGCTCCGCAACTTTGGCATGTTGGAGCCGTCCGTAAAGAAGGCACCGAACCTGATAAGTCGGTGCCAGGTTACAGCCCATCAGGTTTGTTTAAGCCTGGTAAAGAAAACGGTATTGCAATGAGTCAGCAAGATATTGATGAGGTGGTTGAAGCTTTTGCACAAGCAGCCGAAGATGCAAAAGAAATAGGTTTCGATGCCGTTGAAATCCATGGTGCGCATGGCTATCTGGTTGATCAGTTTTTTTGGGCAGGCTCAAACCAGCGTACTGATGAATATGGTGGCGATTTACCTTCACGTACTAAATTTGCGGTTGAAATCATTCAAGCCATTCGCAAGCGTGTTGGAGATGATTACCCTATTATCCTGCGATTCTCTCAATGGAAGCAGCAAGACTACTCTGCGCGCTTGGCAGAAACACCTGAAGAATTAAAAGCATTCTTGATGCCGCTAGTTGATGCAGGGGTGGATATATTTCATTGTAGTACGCGTCGATTTTGGGAAAAAGAATTTGAAGGCTCAGACATGAACCTGGCAGGTTGGACGAAAGAACTGACGGGTAAACCTGTTATTACAGTAGGCAGTGTTGGCCTTGATAGTAGTTTTATCGATGAAGACGGTGGAAGCTTGGATATGTCTGACAAAGCGGGTGTTGAGTCCGGTTCGATCCAGCAACTATCAGATCGAGTCGGCAAAAATGAGTTTGAATTAGTCGCCGTTGGCCGAGCTTTACTGCAAGACCCTGAATGGGTTGTGAAAGTGAAAAATAACCGCTTGGATGAATTACAAGACTTCTCAAAAGAGTCTTTAATGCAATTGGTTTAGTGATTCTCTGAGAAGCCGCTTCGTATGAAATCAATGTTTTGATTGTATGGGCAGGTTAATGATATGAGAGCAGCGTAGAGCGGGATTCATTTCTCTCTCTACGCTGTTTTTTATTTGGGTGAACATACTTAAACAACTATACTTCTAGAGTGATTTACACTACGCAACTGTCCGTTATTCCGGTAGTCTTTATAGCAGGGGTTCAGTTCTTTAATAGCTGCTGTTTAGGCAGGCGGATCTCGTGCAAAGGTCGCTTCTAATAATGCTAAACCAAGTCAAAGTGAAACTATGACGAAACGATCCATTTATGTTGCCTACACGGGCGGCACCATCGGTATGCAAAAAACAGAGCAAGGGTTTGCGCCTGTTTCCGGTTTTCTTACCCAATATATAAAATCATTGCCGGAGTTTTATCGCGCTGAAATGCCTGATTTTACCATCCAAGAATATAACCCGCTTATAGATTCGTCTGATATGACGCCGACTGACTGGCAAATGATTGCGGACGACATAAAAGCAAACTATGACGATTATGATGGTTTTGTGATACTTCATGGAACGGATACCATGGCCTTCACGGCGTCAGCATTATCATTTATGTTGCAAGACCTATCAAAGCCGGTGATCGTGACAGGATCTCAGATCCCACTTTCTCAATTGCGCTCAGATGGTCAGATTAATTTATTGAACTCACTGTATATTGCTGCTAATCATCCAGTCTCGGAAGTATGC
This sequence comes from uncultured Oleiphilus sp., assembly GCA_913020495.1. Classification (GTDB taxonomy): domain Bacteria; phylum Pseudomonadota; class Gammaproteobacteria; order Pseudomonadales; family Oleiphilaceae; genus PZPK01. Next base: position 30,630 of record CAJWBJ010000017.1, on the reverse strand, counting down.
TTATTTTTCAACAACAGACTCTTTCGTGGAAACAGAACCACTAAAACGCATGCTGATGGTTTTGATGCGTTCGATTCGCCCAATTTCTCTTGTCTTATGGAGGCGGGTATAAATATCCGCTTAAAAGCGGGTGAAATTAGTTCAGGGAAAGTAAAGCAATTAAAAGTTGCGACGATCAGCCCACAACCCATTGGTGTGGTGACATTGTATCCGGGCATTACTAACAGCCTGATTGAAAACTTCTTGCACCAGCCAATTAAAGCTTTAATTCTATTAACATATGGCGTTGGTAATGCGCCTCAAAATAGTGCCTTATTAGACTGTCTGTCTAAAGCGAATGAACGAGGCATTATTTTGGTTAATCTGACGCAGTGCTTGCAAGGAAAAGTAAATATGAAAGGCTATGCAACCGGTAATGCTTTAGCTAAAGCGGGGGTTATCAGTGGTTTTGATATGACTACGGAAGCCGCGCTAGCAAAGCTTCATTATTTAATGTCTAAACCTTATGATCCTGAGCAGGTGAGAGATGCAATGCAGAAAAACTTAGTAGGAGAATTGACAGAAAGTTAATGTCGGTACTTAAACTAGCAATTGGAATAAAGCATTTCATCTACGAAGATTTCTAATTGTATCTTCCCATGGCATGATTTCCGTATTAGAACTTAATGAAATATTTAGTAAGAGGTGGCGTATGGTCGATGTGGTTGGGACAACAACTTTTGCTTGGTTTGCGATATTTGTCGCGCTGAATACATTATTGCTCTTGGTTTTAGGTCTTAATATTTCCCGTTTAAGAATAAGCCAAAAAATACCTTACGGTGATGGCGATTATCGACCTATGATGCAAGCTATTCGGGCACATGGTAACGGTGTAGAACATACCACAATTTATGGCATGGCAATTTTAGCCATGACGTTAATGCAAGTTGATAGTGGCTGGGTAGCGACAATGGTTCTGACTTTTACAGGAGCAAGAATGTTGCACGCTTATGGTATGTTATATAAAGCATTTACCGCTCGTCGTATCGGGGCAGGCATTACCTTTTTGTTACAGGGTATTTCCGTTGTTGTTCTGTTTTCTGTTGTTTAATGTGAAAGGCGAGTGAGCATTTATTTATGCCTATAATAGAAATCTTACTCTTTACATTGACGATATTAGCGGGTGTTTTTATCGTCTGGGGATCATTTAAATCAGGCGTTTCGCCCATGCCGAGCTCCAAAAAGGCGCGACAGGCTATGATACAGTTAGCGAGTGAAGCGGGAGAAGGTTCTATTTATGATTTGGGGAGTGGTTGGGGGCACTTAGTCATTCGTCTGGCGCTTAAGTATCCGGAAAGACAAATCGTTGCTTATGAACTGTCAATACTGCCATGGTTAACCACGAAGGTATTAAAACAGGTATTAGGGTTAAAAAATTTAGAACTATATCGTGAAGATTTTTTAAAAGCAGATTTATCTAATGCTTCAGTGATCATGTGCTATCTATTTCCTGATGTGATGACGGCGATCAAAAACAAGCTGGAGCAGGAAGAAGGAAAGACGCACTTTCTTATTAGTAACAATTTTGCTTTACCTTCCCGACAAGCTATTAAAACAATACGACTGACGGACTTTTATAAGTCCCCTGTCTATCTTTATCAAATGAGCACACTGGATACTAAAATTTAGGGCTTTGACTCACTTATGTCTCAAATAATTCACATAAGTCGATAACGTTTCTAACTTCATTTTTCTCAGACTCTTTAAGCGCACGCCAGGCAGCACATATTTCCTTCCAAACCCGAACTTGAAATGTTTTAACAACGCTTCGGAATGGGTAGCCACATAACTTTCCATCGTACAATGCTTTTCCCTGATTAAACGCGGCTTCATTAAAAATGCGTTCCCCATTATTCTTGGCAAGCGTATAGGCTTGTGCATTTTGTACCATTAAGGCCGAGAAGGTGCTCATAATAGTGTTAAGTAAGGGCTTAATATCATTACTAAGAAAAAGGGGAGTAGTTGGTTGTCGTGTGTTTATATTTTGATGATCTTTGTTATAAATACGGTTTAACCAGGCAAATGTTTCAGGAGCCAATACTTGCATTTTCTCAGCGGCTTCAGGGTCAACAAGATTCATGGCGAGTTGGCCGTAAGCGCTCGCATCAGCAATGGTAAATTGATCTCCCAGCAAATAGGCTTGTTTGGATAGAATAGTTTCCATTCCATTCAGATAGTGTTTCCAGCTCTGGTTTAATAAGGTGTGAGTCTCAGGAAACCCCTTGCGGCTAGGTGGTGTGAGTGATTTGCGCATGCCAGATTTATAGTTAGCCGGTGCAATGCTGAATAAATAAGGGCAGCGTCTAACTTGTCGTCTGGGAAAACTTTTTGAAAGGCACCATGGGCCAACGGGAGGCAAGGCATGACGAAACTCTTTGGCGAGCAATTTACCCATTTGATTGCTTTTTGCTGAACCAATCCAGCGCATATGGTGCACAAGGTATAAACCAAATTCGTCAAAAGCTTCATCGATAAGTTGGGCAATAAAGCGTAGTGCTGGTTTCTCAGGGAAAAGAGCAGAATGAGTATGGCTTCTTCGAGAGTCTAACCACTCCGCGATCGCGCTACTATCATACTGGAAGTGCTTACCATCATGGCTTAGAAATGGCACCGCAGGGTACTCATCCAAAGCGCCATTAAAAGACGGGTAACGAGTCACTTTTTTTCGCTGTTTAGCATATTCTAATGATAGAAGTGTTCGAGCATTTTCAATATAACCACCCTGATCAGGAAGGCGACGATATGGTCGGCCGGCATGCTGTAAGCACGCCTGAAGTTTTAACGTGAAACATGAAAGTTCAACGCCCCAGAGAATATCATCAGCCATGGTCGGTACTCTTATAAAAGGTGTTGTTGAATCACGTTTGAAATATCAGAAATTTCATCAGCGCAAAGCTCGTGCTCCATTGGGTAGCTTTTATATCCAACCTGGTAGCCCATTGATTTTAAATCCTCACAGGCCTTTATACCTTGGGCTTCTTTAACCATCGGGTCATATGATCCATGGAATATTTGAATGGGAATTGATTGGTTAGCCGGATTTATCTCGATATTTCTTGATGTTGCAAAGTAGGTGGATAAACCAATAAGGCCAGCTAATTTATCTGGGAAAGTAAGTGCTGCATGGTAAGCCACCGCACCGCCTTGAGAAAAACCCGCAATTAATATGCGATCGCTTGCAATGCCTCGGTCAAGTTCTCTACGAATGAGTTTATGGATTTCATTAACTGAAGTGAGTAATTGGGCTTCGTTAATTTTACGAATTTCGGTCATTTCCAAAATGTCATACCACGCTGGCATCACATACCCTGCATTAACCGTGACAGGAATTTGTGGTGCATGCGGGAAGATAAAACGAATAGCCGCATCTTTTGGAAGCTTCAACTCATTTGGAAGCATTTCAAAGTCATGTCCACTAGCACCTAAACCATGCAACCATATAACAGATGCATTGGCAGGCTGAACTTTTGTGGTTATTGGGCATACGGGTTCAATTTCAATACAGGGGAGGTACGACATTGTAAAAATAGGCCTTCAAAACGTGTTAGAAAGTGACGTAGTGTAACGCGCCAGACCAAAAGGCGCTATATTAGCCATGTTTCACATTCTTTTACCTGTTTTTTATCAGAGTTAGCTGGTTTTTCTCAGTCAGTGTCTACACTGAATGTCATACCCCTACAAAATATGTAGTTAATTTCGGGTCATATGGGTTTTTATAACTCGTAAGATTTGAGTTTATTTTGAGGACATGTTTACGTGAAAGTAATTCTTTGTTTTAGGATAAGAAAATGAAATTAGCTAAAAAGACGGTAAAGTCAGCCCTTTTAGGTCAAGCACCGACACTCAATAAAATCTTATTAGGTAGCCTGATTGCAGGTAGTTTTCTAGTGGGTTGTTCAAGTGTAGAGCAGAAACCAAACGAAAATCCCGAGCCTGCTGTACAGCAAACAGAAGTAACAAAAGCTGCTGCGCAAACTGCTGAAAAGGAAACAGAGAAAACTGAAGCGAATGCAGATGCTTTAATGGCAACATTGGTTAAACCAACTGAAGAGCCGGTAACTGGCGATGAGGTTGAACAAACAGCTGAGCCAATTAAACAAAAAGTTGCTAAGGCAGTAAAGAAAAAGGTTTCTACTGTTAAGCCTAAGTCAGACGTGACAAAAGTGATAGCTAAGCCTAAAGTTGAAAACCCGAAGGTTGTAAAAAAAATAGCTGCCAAGACTGTCAAAGCTAAAAAGGCCGTCGCTTCCAGCAAAAAACTCAGTACAAAACCTCTTTCAATTCGCTCAAAGGATTTACCTATAACGTATGATATTTGGCAGTTAAAACAAGGCGAGGCAGTATTAGAAAAAGGCATCGTTGTATCAACACCGACATGGGAAATGGGTAAAGAGGGTTACATGTCACAAATTTGGCTGACTCTTATGGAAGACCAGATTCTCGTAAACAGCTCATCAGATATTGATCAAACTGCTGGAGCTGTGGGAGTAAAAATAAATGGCGGTGATTTAATACCTTTCACACGTATAGAAGATCATAATATTGGTGTGCTTGAAGGGAAATGGTTGGATCAACTGAAAGGCGGTGGGAAAATGGATATTTTTCTTGGTTTTTTCCCTGGCAAACGCCCACAAAGTAAGGTTTTTAAGACCGATGTTAGTTTAGATAGTTTATCAAGAGTGGTTCCGACATATCGAAACTTGTTGAAATAAGATTGAGCAATTTGAAAGGCTGCCGTTGTGCAGCCTTTTTTTTGCCTGAAATCTAAATATGAAAAAACTTCACTTTTTGATATGGGTCAAGATTCAATGAGGCTATCAGCGTTATGATTTATGCTCCCCGATTCAAATAAAAAAGAAGGAAAGCAGCATGACGATCTCTTATACATTAATTACCGGCGCTTCTAGCGGAATTGGCCTTGCTATTGCAGAAGAATTTGCACGTCAGAAGCATCATTTAATTCTAGTTGCTCGCCGTGAAGGTAAATTAAAAGAGCTTGCAGATAAGCTGAAAAAATTCGGTGTTAAAGTGGAGGTGATTTCCGCCGATTTAGCTGTCAATGCTGGTGCTGAAGCCTTATTTGAAAAAGTCCAAAAGCAAGGCTTAAATGTCGATATACTTGTAAATAATGCGGGTCGCGGAAACTCAGGAGAGTTTTCTGAGCAAGCGCCCGATCATATGCGTGGAACGTTAGAATTGAATATGACTTCGCTGACTATTTTATCGCGTTTATTTATTGATCAAATGAAAATAAATGGTTACGGACGAATTCTAAATGTCGCTTCAATCGCAGGCTTTATGCCTGGGCCTGGTCTTGCGGTTTATCATGCGACTAAAGCGTATGTTTTATCCCTGTCTGAAGCGCTGAATGCTGAATTAAAAGGAACGGGAGTGAGCGTGACGGCTTCATGTCCAGGGCCAACAGAGTCAGAGTTTCATACACAGGCAGATACCACAAGCTTAAAAGGCTTCAATATGGTGTCATTTATGACGGCTAAACAAGTGGCAGAAGAGGCCTATGTCGCATTGAAGAAAGAGCAGGCTTTTATTATTCATGGTCGTTTAAATCAAGCATTTGCAACGACACCAAAGTTAATGCCGCGTCGCTGGGTGCCTCGTATTGTTAAAACTTTTCTGGCGAAATAAGTTTTGTTTAGAGTTTGAGATCGGGCGGCCTAAAGCAAAATCCAGCATCTTCCATTAATTGACCAAAATGGAGCAGTTGAGGTTCTGAATGGTGCCGCCCAATACACTGAATTCCAACAGGTAATTTATTTGAGTCAGTTTGTCCTGGAACGACCAGTACCGGATTCCCCATAGCATTAAAAGGCATGACAAAAGGAAAACAATAATCGGAATAATGTCTTGTCTGTCCATCTACTAAAATAGGAGTGTGTTTAGGGTTATGCTTAAAAGCCGGGCCAACGGAGGTTGGGCTTAGAATAAAGTCGTACTGATCAAACCATCGAGAAAACTCAGCAATCGACTCCTGTCGTTGACGTAATACTTTACTAAAAGTGATGAAATTAAGATTTAGTCCTTTGTTAAGTGATTTATACACGCCCATCATTGAACCTTTTGCATCGTGCCTGAATTTTAATTTTAAGGCTTGTCGGATAAACCAGTTAAAATCTTGTCCTGCTACAAATCCAAATAACGTTGCCCAAATATGGTAGATCTGGTCAGCCCATTGGGAATCCAAATTTATCTTTTCAACGGTGGCTCCCTCAGATTTTAATGTTTGAATTGTCGTATTTAGAACTGAATGTGTGTCTTGGCCAACCGTGTGTGGGCCAATTTGATCAAACCACCCTATCTTATAATCTTTTAGTGATTTGTGTTTTTGTGTTGGACTATTAACAGGCAGGTACTGCAAATAATCCCAGCGTGGACTAAAGGCAATATTATAAGCGAGCTTTAAATCTTCAATGGTTCGGGCGAGTGGGCCGGTGCTTGCCAGCATTGAAAAACCCAGGTCAATGTTTGGCATTGGGGGAACATGGCCATCTTGAGCGTGAGCATTTTGAGTCGGTTTTAAACCAAAAAGTCCACAGTAATGAGCAGGGTTTCGAATAGATCCGCCAATATCGCTGCCAATTTCAAAACAACTCATGCCTGATGCGACGGCACTTGCACCACCGCCTGTGCTTCCGCCAGGGGTTCGATTCAAGTCATAAGGATTGTTGCACGTGGGGTATAAAGGGCCGAATGTCTGTGAATCAGAGAGCATTAATGGGATATTGGTTTTCCCTAGAATAATCGCTCCGGCATCGCTTAGTCTCTTGACTAAAATAGAGCTTTCCTGAGCGATATTATTTTTCAGTTGAGGGAGGTTTACCGTGGTTTTGAGTCCTTCAATATTGATCGACTCCTTAATTGTAATAGGGATGCCATGCAATGGGCCTATAGGCTGGCCGTTATTTAACTGCCCATCTAGTTTTTTAGCTACTTCCAATGCTATCGAACGATTATCAATGACTATTGCATTTAAATTAGGGTTAAGCGCATCAATATGCTGAAAGTGTTCCTGGCATAAATCGTAGGCACTTAGTTCTTTACTGATTAACTTTTCTCGTAAGGATGAGGCTGTTTGATAAGGCATGAATAGATTTCACTTTTTATATTATTTTTAGTATTTAATGCAGAGTAAATAAAAGTAAGCCTTTACTCAAGTTTATGTCGGATGAAAAATAATCAGTTTTAACCTTTAAAAATGAATATTGGGCCTTATTTAGATTACTTAACATTTTTAACATTCAATGAGAGAAAATATGTCTGAAAAAGAATTAGAGTTATCAACTGACGAAGCAAAAGCATCCTACGGTATTGGTTTACAGATGGGTCAGCAACTAACGGGTGTTTTTAAAGGCGTTTCATTAGAAGCAGCTATTGCAGGGATCAACGATGCTTTTTCAGGTAACGGCCCTCGAATTCCTGGTGAAGATATTAATGCGGCGTTTCAGGTGATTCAGGCAAGTGTTGAAGCTGAAAAAGCTGAAAATGCAAAACAGTTTGCAGGTGAAGGCGAAGCTTTTCTCGCAGAGAATGCTAAGCGTGATGAAGTAACCGTTCTTGAGTCAGGTTTACAGTACGAAGTATTAACTGCAGGCGAAGGTGATATTCCAACAGCTCAAAGTGTTGTAAGTACTCATTACCGTGGTACTTTGATCAATGGTCAACAGTTTGATAGCTCTTACGACCGTGGTGAGCCTGCTGAGTTTCCTGTTGGTGGCGTAATTGCTGGTTGGACAGAAGCTTTACAGCAGATGAAAGTTGGTTCTAAATGGAAACTATTTATTCCTTATCACTTAGCTTACGGTGAAGCCGGTGCTGGTGGTGATATCGGGCCTTACCAAGCTTTGGTTTTTGATATCGAATTACTCTCGATTGTTGGCTAAACGACGCAAAAAAGACTGGTCTGATTTGAGGTATTCGCCTCAAATCAGATTCATCAAATGAACTTCCCTTCTATATTGTGCAACAGTGTTTCCTAAGATTATTGTTGTGTTGTCGGCTGTTGAACCGAGTTTAGTGAAAACAGTTTGTGTTAAACTCTCGCGTTTACTTTATAACCAAAAAACTATAGCTAAGTTTGATGAGGCTCTATGCGTTATGTCTTTTTTTTATCAGGTTTATCGTCAGACTGTACCCAGCAGAGTAAGAAGGCATTTGATGGTTGATAAGACGATGCCAAATCAAAACACCGAACTATATGATGCGTTTGAACAGAATGGTCGTCAATCGAGTGCTTATTTTATATTTCAGGAACATGTTCAATGCTTTGAGTCCGAGAATAAAATAGGACAAGTATTTTTTGCCAGCCAAATGACTCCGCTCGGCCGTGTACAGATCGTCTTCACTAATCCCATCTGTTCCGAAGAAAACATGACCGCTTTACTAAAAGAGTTTTTAGCTGAGCAGCGTGTGCCAACTTTGTTTGTTGCTGTTGACCAAGAAGTTGCTGAAGCATTGAGACCTTTAGGCTATTACATCAATCAAACCGGCACAGAAAGTCGTATCCCTCTTAAGTCGTTTGAACTTCATGGTCATAAAAAGAAACAGCTTCGTCATGCCGCAAATTATGGCCGTCGAAAAAATTGTGAGGTTAAAGAGCTTCAATGGTGTGATGTAGATGAGGTGCAAGTAAAGAGCTTGTCGAATGCATGGCGAAAGAGTAAGGGCGTCAGCACTCGTGAAATGCAGTTTGTGACCAGACCGCCTGTTTTTGGTGATGAGTGGGGGGTGAGGAAGTTCTATTGTATGCAGGGTGATAAACTACTTGCTTACGTTTTTTTTGACCCATATTTCAAACAGGGAAAGCTCGTTGGCTATTGCGCCAATATTTTACGTTCACTTCCTGAAAGAGACTGTAATGGAGCGATAGATTTTACCATTCTTGAGGCGGTTAAAATTTTTAAGGAAGAGGGCGTTTCTGAACTGTCTTTAGGCGTAGCGCCATTGAATAATATTCAAAAAGATGTGAATGATAGAAGAGGTGCCCGTTGGTTTAGCCAGTTATTTTATAATTATGGTAATGGCTTATATGCATGCAAAGCATTGGCCTACCATAAAAGTCGATATAGACCGATAGAAACCCCTTGGTATCTTTGTACCAAGGATGTCAGTTTATTTCGGGCTTATTGGGGGCTGTTATTTGGCTTAAAAGTGCTAGGCTCAAAAGAGTTATAGTCAAAGGTTTAAAAAGACAATGTGTGGTCTATTAGGTAAAGAATCAGTTCATTGAACTATATTTTTGTTTAAAAAAATCAATAAAAACCCGCATTTTTTTAGGGGTATAATTGAACTTGTGATACATCAGATAAACAGGCAGATCTGGTAGTTTAAGCTCAGGCATTAAATCTACAAGTTTGCCCTCCGCTAATTCCTTTTCTACCGTATGGCGAAATATAAATGTTGCTCCCATACCTTGTTTCGCCATACTGTATATGGCATTAATATCGTTCACTCTATGATGTTCCTCAATATTTAAACCTTTCATTCCGGGTAACGACTTCCAAAATTTTTGAATCAGATTGGCATAATTCAGCAGTAGCAATGGCATTTTAGCTAAGGCTTGCATATTGCTTGGCATGCCATATTTTTTGACAAAATCAGGTGTAGCGCAAATAACAGGTGTAACCCTAAATAGTTCAATTGCAACCATTGCAGAATCGACTAAGGGGGCCATTCGGAATGCAAAATCAATACTTTCATCGATTAGGTTAATGTTATCGTTAGTCACATTAACCTCCACTTTTATATCAGGATATATTTCGGCGAATTCTGCTAAAATTTTGACCACATTTGATGTAGAAACCGCATTGGGCCAAGTTACTTTAAGAACACCGCTAGGCTCCCCCGAGAAACTTTTTAACTCGCTTTCAGCATTTATAATTCTCTGAGAGATATCCTGACAACGCTCGTAATATAGTTTTCCGGCTTCAGTAATAACGAGTGTTCGTGTCGTGCGGTCAAATAGCTGCACATTTAATTTTTGTTCCAGAAGGCTAATTTTTTTACTTATTGCTGAGGGCGAACGATGAAGTTTTTTTGCCGCAGCAGAAAAACTGCCAAGTTTCACAACCGTAACGAAGGTATGGTAAGTATTCATAAAGTTAGAGTTTCGTTTTATTCAAGCTCTGATCATAGCTTGATCTTCACAATATTACCTATTTTTTAATAAAAAGACTGAACCTAGTAACATCAAAACCTGAGTTGAAATACTTGATAAGACCGAGAATGACTTCAACTCAGGTTTCTGTTATTTCGGTAGTCTTCTTAGCCGAAATCCAGTTCTTTTATGGCTATTAATGTAAAAGCCCTGACAGTAGTAAAGGTGCCCGGATTTTCGACACGGTATACCGAGTGACTTGCTCTTCGGGCTCATCTCCAATAACAGGCGTTGCAACCTGAGCCATATTCGTCACAAAAATATTATTCCCAATAATTTCCAAACTTGCAGGGAATAGTAAACCACGCGCAGATCCGTTACTTCGTAGGCCTAAATAATCCCCCAGTTTCGCGATAATGTGTCCATCTTTATTCAGTGCAATAAGGTTATCTGCCTGGTTTGCTGTTACCCACAGGTTTCCGTTCTTATCAAAAGCAATACCGTCTGGCCCGTTGATACTCTCCGCAAAAATAGATATTTCTCCACTACCTTGTAGGTCTAATTTTAAAATTCGGTCATCACCTGTATTTGCAATGAATAACTTAGACTCATCATTTGTTAGTGCAATGCCATTCGCACCAAAAGATGGAAAACCAGCAGTTGCTAACAAGCCATCATGAATGATGGTTTCTACGGAGCAGGCTGAGCCGCAACCTGCGGCATTTTCTATACGAAAAATTGCACCTTGGAAAGAATCAGATACGTAAAGGTCTCCCGCCTTATTGAAAATAATATCGTTTGGTACACGCATGTAGGTATTAAAATTAATGTGATGGGTGCTGGTATCCAAGTTGTGAACAATTCTGTCTTGAGGTGCACCAATGAATGGAATATTTGCCACGAGTTCTGCAGTGGCGTCATCAGAGAAATTAGCTGGGATTCTCATGATTTTTGAACCAGTACCGCTGATATCTCCAAGGCTTGCCATGTAGATGTGGTTATCCTGAGGATTGAATTTAATACCTACTAACGGAGTGAGCCCCGAAAAATCGGTCCGAGCAAGAAGCTCACCACTAGCTGAGTACCGCAAAATAGCATTTACCGGAGCGGGATTATAACTCACGTTGGGAACATTAAATGTGGCAACGTAAATGTCGCCATTGTCAGGGTTAGAAGTGATTCCTTCAGGAAATTTCAGGTCATCAGGTAAGGTCACAAATTGTCGCGCTGCAAAGGGGTTTACGGGAACCCAATCATCGGCGGTGGCGCTGCCCACAAAAAACAGGGTCATTAAGCATGCTATTAGTGTTGTCTTCATCTCAGTCTCTTTTTGAATAATGGTTAATGGAATTTGATCTCTGGAATTAATGTACACATAAAAACATGTCTACCGCAGAGGTTGTTTATGTGAGAAAGGCATTATGTTGGGCGTTAATGTTTGAATAAAACGCATTAATAGAAAATCAATTGTGAGAACAATTCACTTGTTAATGTCGTGTTTATTGATGAAATTATTTCATATAAGTTGTTATATTTTTGCGCTTTCTTCAATTATTGGTTATCTGCATAATACTCCCATATCAACCTTTATTTATGAGTGATGATGTACCTTTTGTTTAACCGAGATTTAAAATGATGACCGTACACCGATTGATAGTTACCTTAATTTTTGTCCTTTCCAGCTCATCGGCGCTAGCTTTAGAAGAAAAGAAATTCTGTATTTATGATCCTGTCGGAAAAAATGGACCGTCAATGACCTTTTTGTCAGATCTCATCCCGAAAGCTATTTCATGGGGACTGGATATTAAGTTCACGGCTTATACCGATGAAAAAATCGCGTCTAATGATTTTAAAGCAGGCTTATGTGATGTTGTATTTTTGACAGGACTTTTGACGAGGCAATACGTTCCGTTTGGCAGTACGCTCAATGCAATAGGCGGAATTATTAGTGAAGAGGGAGTAAATCGGGTATTAAAAGCCATCACTAACCCCAAAGCAGGAAAATTACTTTCCAAGGGTAATTATGAAATTGTAGGCACCTTTCCTGTGGGTGGAGTTTACCTTTTCGTTAATGATAAGAATATTGACACTGTTGAGGAATTTAGCGGGAAAAAAATATCAATTTTAAATGATGACCCGCAAGCTTTGAAGTTTGCCAATATGGCAGGTGCTTCGCCAGTAGGTACGTCTTTAACGACTTTCTCTGGTCAGTTTAATAATGGCAATATTGATATTCTACCAATGGTTCCCATCGGTTATAACGTTTTTGAGCTATACCATGGCTTAGGGGATAACGGAGGCATCATTGATGAGAAACTGCTCTACGGTATGATGCAGTTAGTTTCACGCAAGGACCGTTTTTCAGATAACTTTGGCCAACAAATGCGGGACTATATTTTGTCCAGATTAGCGGATGTCCATAAATTGGCTAAAGATTCCAGGACGGAAATACCTGCACATTATTGGATTAAAACCAGTGATAAAACGAAGGCAGCACTGGATCAGTTCAAGTTAGAAATTCGTTTAGCGCTCAGGGATGAAGGTATTCATGACCCAAAAGCGCTTAAGTTACTTTGGAAAATCCGTTGTAGCGAAGACCCCACTCGTTCAGAGTGCGCTGCGCCGGAGTAGTATGAATTTGTATAGTTCGCTACTTATTTTTATTTCCAGACTTAGAGCTCATAACGAGCTCATTTTTTCTGCTTCGGCTTCTTATTGCCTTTTTTGATTTTCCCTCCTTGCTTGGATAATTTTTTCTTTTTTGATCCGGCGGCTTTTCCTGATGCTTTTAATTTTTTAGGGCCACGGTAGCTACCAACAAGTTCTTTAATTTTTCGACGTATGAAGGTTTGCTTCAAATATCGCTCGATACCCGCCATAAGGTTATATTCAGGATTGCTAATCAGGGTAATCGCGACCCCTTCTTCTCCGGCCCTTCCTGTACGACCGATACGGTGAACATAAATTTCACCTCGACGAGGCATTTCAAAGTTAATAACAAGATCCATTCCTTTGATATCAAGGCCTCGAGCCGCTATATCTGTAGCAACAAGGATCTTAAGTTCATCGCGTCTTAACTTACTCATAACAAGATTGCGTTGTTTTTGATCTTTGTCGCCGTGAAGTACGCCAGCACTAATCTCTTGCTGCTGCATGACTCGATAGACTTGGTCGACTTGTTCTTTTGAATTACAAAAGACTAAACAGTGCCGGTATTCTTCGTTTTTAAGTAACCAGCATAATAGTTTAAATTTATGAGCTTTATCATCAGCAAAAATAATTTGTTGTTCAATTGATTCATGAGTGTCAGTCGGCTTATTTAATTCAATTACGACTGCATCGGTGAGTAATTGATCGGCTAATCCTCGTAAGCTTTTATTTGCTAAGGTCGCAGAGTAAAGGTGTGTTTGCTGACGATGGCTACAGTGCTCTGCTATCGCTAATATATCTTCACTGAAACCCATGTCGAGTAATCGGTCGGCTTCATCAAGAATGAGTGTTTCAACATTGCTTAAGTCGAGCAGATCACGGGCGAGTAGTTCTAATAATCGCCCTGGCGTTGCGACTAAAAAATGAGGTGGGTTTTTGATAATCTCTGATTGTTTCTTGATATCGGTGCCGCCACCAATATGACCCAACTTCAGATGTGTGTATCGAGCCAATAACTTAGCATGTGTTAATACTTGTTGGGCCAGTTCGCGGGTAGGTACGAGCACCAAACCCAGAATCTCTCCTTTTTCCTCATGAGTGAGTAATTGTTCAAAGGTTGGTAAGAGGTAGGCGCCTGTTTTACCACTGCCTGTTTCTGCGCTTACAAAAAGGTCGTGGCCATCAAGTGCAAGTTCGATGGTTGCGGCTTGAACCTTGGTTGGTTGTTCAAAGCCAGCTTCGTTGATTGCCTGGATCAGTTTGTCATCGAGTTCTGAAAACACAATTAATTACTCACTAGTCGAATTTGCCGGCATTTTATCAAATAACTGGTCGAAGCTGATAGAACTATTATGTCAATTTATCTGTAGGAAATTTATAAACCTTTGCGTCGGATACGGTTCACATTCATGTTCATCAAATAGCGCACCACGAATCGAAATAATATTTTCTTAAATCCTGAAAGGTTGGTGCCATATTGGTGGTAGAAATCATCTGGTTGGGCAAATATACCAAAGTCATCTGCGATCCCATCTTTCTGGATATACGTGTCTGTTCCTTTCCAATCAATATCTGGTTTTGATAAGCAAGGTGTTGCAATGCCATATCCAGAGAAGTTATTACAGCTTTCGGCAAGCGTTCCAGAAAAAGCTTCCTGTATTTTTGTTAAATATGGGCGGTCAAGAATATACCCTTCCAAATTTACCCACTTATCTTTTACATAAACTTCAACCCAGCTATGAATGATCCTATCAGGCGCAAGTCTAAAGAGGTAGTTGGGTATTGCTCCTCGTTGCAGTTCGTTATAAATAGTAAACCCATGAACTCTTGTTGACACATTCACGGCGCGTAATAGCGCCATAAGCAGGGTACCTTTGGTATTGCATTGCCCATATCCGTCGCTGAGAACTTTACTGGCGGGTAGTAAGTCGTCTTTGTTATAGCCAAAGCGAATCTCGTCCCGTACAAAATTATAAACGGCACCGATCGCGTCATAATCAGACAAACACTGCCAGCCTTGTTGTTGCACTAATTTTTTGATTGAAGGGTGTGAAAAATCAAGCATTTTGGTTTCTGCCAAATAATCACTTTGAGAAAACTTATTAAGTGGTATTTTCATTTTACTCTCCGGACACATTATTTATGTGAGGAGCATAAAACAATTCCTTAGTAGCAACTTGAATAAACTGGCTAATATTGGTTCAGCAGTTTCTGTGCTTGTCGAATGGTTAGTCCAAATTGGCTGCGAAAGGTTCTGCTCAAGTGGGAACTGTCAGAAAAACCAGCGATGTGTGCGGCATTCGTCGCCGTTGAGCCTTCGATTATTGCATCAATGGCACAGATTATTCGACGCCATAATAAATATGGGCGCCATGCAATGTTCATTTCTTCACGGAATAAATGTAAAAACCGACTTTCCGAGAGGGCTAAACGGCTGGCAACGGCTGATGCGTGCCAATCTTCAAGTAATTTGCAATCATTTTTGAGGCACTGGTCAAACTCTTTTAGTAGCTGCTGTATCCGGTGGTCAGCAACTTTTGATGCAAAGATATTACTATTAATATTTTCAAGGCTAAGCGCTGATAAGATTGGAGATAAGAATTCAATAGGGTCAGAGTTGCCACAAATACTGGCAAGTTCAAAATTAGGGAGTGTAATCGTGTCTTTCCCTTTTAACCGACTTTGAAGCTTTTGGCCAAGGAGGGTGTCAGGCTCAACCAGTAAAACCCATCCAGCACTCATCGTTAGCTGGTGGGTTATTTGGCTATTAATAATAAATGTCTGAGAGACCTTACGCCCATCTAAGTGGCAGGGCGTATTTTTCATGGGTAAAACTAACTGGATCGCATGGTGATGGTGTGAGTCGGTATCAAGTGCAGCACCAAAAACCAGCAGCATGCCGGGTTGTAACCAAATGCTTGGCTTCAAGTGTGCTGGATTCGGTTTACTAGTATGCGCCATTGTTAGTATGAAATGTGCTATTAGCTATAAATCGTTGGAATCGGCTGGCGCTTATGTTGAGTTGATTTATAAATATGAATGAGCTTATCAGCCGCTGGTGATGCGATTTCTCTTCCTTCTAAAAAATCATCAATCTGGTCGTAAGAAATACCTAATGCATCCTCATCTTTTTTACCTGGCTCGTTACATTCAAGGTCAGCTGTGGGTGCTTTCTCAATCAGATTCTTAGGGCAGCCCATTGTTTTAGCAAGTAAGCGAACCTGACGCTTGTTTAAACCAAATAAAGGAGCTAAGTCGACAGCCCCGTCACCATACTTAGTATAAAAGCCAGTGATGTTTTCTGCTGAATGATCTGTACCAAGTACTAACCCACCTAAAATACCAGCAATGTCATACTGAGCGACCATACGTGCGCGAGCTTTGACATTACCTTTGGCAAAGTCTAATTGGCTTGTATTCGCCTTGAGTGCGTCTGCATTTTGTAATGCTTGAGTGACTTCTTCGTGTAATGCGTCAGCGGTGGTTTTAATATTGACGGTGACAGATAAGCTTGGGGCAATAAAATCGATTGAAGCTTGGGCGTCATGTTCGTCTGCCTGCTCTCCGTAGGGTAAGCGTACAGCAACAAACTGGAAAGTTTTATTGTGATTTTCCTGGTTTAGTTGATCGACGGCTCGCTGAGCTAACTTTCCGCAAGTACATGAGTCAATTCCGCCACTGATTCCTAGAACGATAGTGTTTAAACCTGAGCTTAGAAGCATGTTTTTAATGAAGTCTGTACGGCGTCTAATTTCAAAGTCAGCATCTATAGATGCTAATACTCGCATTTCTTGAATAATATTTTCGCGGATACTCATTTTGTCGCTCCTGATTCACTCTTAATTCATTGACGGCTAAGCAGTTGTCTAGTCAATTAATCCGAAAGTAATTACGCTGATTAAGCTACGGCTATGCTTTAAAACATTTTGAGGAACAAAGTTTTGTTCATCATCAAACCCTTTACCTTCTGGAAAGTTGGCCTGTAAAACGGCTAATGCGTCAGCAGCTTGACTGTCAAGCCCTAGTGAGTTGTATAACTCAACCAGCATAATCAATGCGTTCTCAGTTGCGGGAGTATTAGGGAAGTTTTTAACTACATATGCTGCGCGATTAGCTGCTGCAATAAAGGCTTCTCGCTTAATGTAATAACGAGCGGCGTGTAGTTCGTATTGAGCGAGGTTGTTGCGAACCTGAATCATACGTTGCTGTGCATCGGCGGCATAAGGACTTTCCGGGAAGCGATTTAATAGCTCAGAAAAATCTTTAAAGGCTAAACGCATATGTCCAGGGTCACGAGAACTGACATCTACCATGGTAAAATATTGGCTGGAAACACCGAGATCTAAGCCGTAGTTAGCAATACCTCGAGTGTAGTAGGCATAATCAACACTAGGACTTTGAGGGTGTAAGCGAATGAATCGATCACAAGCGAGAATCGATCCTTCCAAGTCAAGTCCGCTGTAACGAGCGTAGATTAAATCGAGCTGGGCTTGTTCAGCATATTTGCCAAAAGGGAAGCGTGCTTCTAACTCTTCCAGTGCAATCGTGGCCAGTGGAAAGTTTCGTAACTTGATTGATCTTTTTGCCGCGTCATAGAGTTCTTGTTCTGAGGATTCCTTTTTAGGATTTGAACTACAGCCACTGAGGCTGATACAGGCAATGATTAAAACTAAAATAGCTGTGTTTAAACGCATAATTCTCTACTGATTAAAATAATATTGAAGGCCTGTTGTATGAGATATTTCAAGTGATGTTCCAGACAGGCTATAATGGCCCGCTATTATTCCATAGTTTGTACCAAGCTTGTATGACAAAAAGTCTAGAATTAAGCTGATTGTCTTTAGTTAGTTGATGAATTGAGTGGTTCAAGCGGATAAAAAATTACATTAATTAAAGTGAAAATGCTTATGAGTCAGGTTGTTGAAGACGATTTTGTTGTACCGTTGAATTTGTCGGATTGCCGATTAGATCAAGTGATGGCTGAGTTAATGCCTGACTATTCTCGTTCTCGTTTACAGCAGTGGATTAAGCAGGGCAGTATCTTGGTGAATAAGAAAACCCTGAGGCCTAAAGATAAAGTTAGAGTGAATGACTTGATCGAAGTCCAGGCAGAACTTGAAAGTCAGGGTGATTGGGAGGCAGAAAATATAGCGATTGATGTCGTTTATGAAGATGATGACATTTTAATTATTAATAAACAGGCCGGAATGGTCGTACATCCTGCTGCCGGGAATTACTCGGGGACTTTAGTGAATGCTTTGCTGCATCACTATCCGGCTATTGAGTCTGTTCCTCGCGCAGGTATCGTTCACCGTTTAGATAAAGATACTACTGGTTTAATGGTTGTGGCGAGAACCTTGACCGCACATGCCCACATTGTTGACCAGCTTCAAACTCGTGAAATGGGGCGTGAATACGAAGCTGTCGTGGTTAATCCTATGACAGGGGGCGGTACCGTTGATGCAGCGATTGCACGGAGCCCAAAAAACCGGAAAAAAATGGCACTACATCCTTTTGGTAAAGTTGCGATTACTCATTATCGAGTGCTCGAGCGTTTTCCTGCCTACACACATATTCGTGTCAAACTAGAGACGGGTAGAACGCATCAAATTCGTGTACATATGGCGAGTATCAATCACCCTCTTATAGGGGATCAGACGTATGCGGGTCGTTTAAAATTACCCGCAGGTATTTCAGATAATGTGAAAGATGCTTTACGTTCTTTTGGTCGACAGGCGCTTCATGCAAAACAGTTGACTCTTATTCATCCTAGAACAGAAGAAGAAATGAGCTGGGAGTCTGAATTACCGAGTGATATGCAAGCATTGCTTGCGACATTGGCTGAAACTAAATAGTGCAGGATAACCGCTTTCTGGTGCCGGACTGGCCTGCCCCTGAAAATGTACAAGCGATGGTGACGACTCGTTTAGGCGGTGTGAGTAGTGGAGGCTTCGCAAGTTTAAATTTAGCTACTCATGTTAATGACCGGGCTGACAGGGTCATCCAAAACCGGCAGATACTTTCTGAATGTACTGGCTTGGCCGAGTCTCGATTTTCTTGGCTGGAGCAAGTTCATGGTCAAATTATAATTAGTGCTAGGGTCGATGGACGAGTCGTTCAGGCTGATGGCTGTGATACGACTGATGAAGACCTTGCTTGTGTCGTCATGACCGCAGATTGCTTGCCTGTTCTGTTTTGTGATCTCTCTGGTATGCAAGTTTCTGCTGTCCATGCCGGGTGGCGAGGTTTAGCAGGCGGGATTTTACAAAAAGCTATTCAGCGATTTCCAGAACCTTCTCAAGTTATGGCTTGGTTAGGGCCCGCTATCAGTCAAGCTCATTTTGAAGTGGGTGATGATGTTTATCAGGCATTTGTGTCTATGGACCCACAGGCCGGTGCTGCATTTAATCAAGGACGAGAGCCTAATAAGTGGATGGCCGATATTTATCAACTTGCTCGCTTACAATTAGAAAAGGCCGGTGTTAATCATATTTATGGTGGTGAGCTTTGTACTTATGCTGATTCAACGCGCTTTTATTCATATCGCCGCGACGGAATTGAGTCTGGGCGCATGGCTTCATTGATCTGGCGGGGAAAAACTTAACGAAGCTGAATGTTGTCAATATAAAGTGTTTTCCGTTCCTTTTGTCTCGCCATAAATAATGCTAATGATGCAATGTGACTTAAATCCATCTCTCGTGATTTAGGGCTGTGTTTTATCTTATTCAAGTCCAAATCAATGACATTCAGGCCTGATTTAATGCTTAACCTCTGGTTAAAGCGGTCACTATATTTATTATCGTGTTGAATATCATTTATGCGTAAGTAAAGTTCAAGTTCTTGATCTTGTTCAGAAAAAACAGAGAATGATAGTTTTGAGTAGCCTGACCAGTCACTATAAATATAAGGAAAGGAGATGCCGGGGTAGGTGGCGTGGCCAAATTCAAATTTTCCGACTAAACCTTCTTGTTTCCAGTCTTTGGGGGGAGGGGTAATTGAAAAGTGGGTTCCATCATTGATACTACGAATATTACGCTCCCAAGACGAATCAAAGCTGACCAGCATCGGGGAGGCTAAGTAGCGCTGAAATACTACAAGAGTATTTGAAGCGGGAATGGCTAGGCAGCTTAGAAGTTGTATCCATATAATGAGCAAGAGCGCAGGCTTTGTGTTCGCATGCTCAGTATGTTTTCGCCAATATAACAGGCCCGCTATAGTAGCGCCTGCCAAGTCATAACTTGCATCAAGCAGGCTTCGGTCACGCCCAAATAATGGTTGTATTAGTTCAATAAAAATACCAAATAAAAACGATGCCAGACAGATTGCCAGAACATACTTCGCGCGCTGGAGGTTAGAAATTGGTTTATCGGGAATCAGTACTAAGAGTAAGAGATTGGTTGCTAAGCCAAATACTAATGCATGGCTGCTATCTTGAAGCGAAGGTAGGACAAGCCCGGTTCCTCCAATAAGAAAGGTAAAGACGAATACAACGGCGATCAGCAGGAAGAAACGATATTTGTATTGTTGTATTCTTTGTAGTGGTATTTGGTCGAACAGCATGAGATTACCTGATAATTTAGCGTATTAACTCGTTTTTAAAGGTTTATGTCAAAATTTATTCGGTATAAATGTTAAAAGGGGGCCTATTAGATGTTTTATTTAAATAATCAAAAAGATGAGTCTTAGTTCATGCGGAATAAACGCTTAAAAGCTTTGTTGCTCTCTGCTTATGATGCAGGGAGTCATAAACACTGGCGTCAGGGAATTGAATTAGGGCTAAGTGAAATTGACTGGACCGTTTTAACCTTGCCTGCACGCTATTTTAGTTGGCGAATTCGAGGGAATCCTATCAGCTTCATCGAACGATATCATGATGAGCTACATCAGGAATATGACTTTATATTTGCGACCTCAATCGTTGATTTAGCAACGCTGAAAGGGCTAATTCCTTCTTTAGCAATAACGCCAGCGCTTGTGTATTTTCATGAGAATCAATTTGAATACCCCAAAAGCAAGCATCAAAAATCATTATTAGAAGCTCAAATGGTTAACCTATATTCTGCGATGGCGGCTGACATGATTGTTTTTAATTCAGATTACAATCGAAGGTCTTTTTTCGATGGTTGTCATCGGCTTATGAAAAAATTGCCAGACTTTACTTTGCATGATTTACCTTCCCGTTTGCAGCATAAATCATCAGTTGTTCCTGTGCCGGTGGCGGATCATCTTTTTGAAGCATCCAAGCATCGCTCTTTGAAAAAAGGCGCGATTAAAATTCTATGGAATCATCGCTGGGAATATGACAAAGGCCCCGATAAGCTATTGCTTTTTTTAAGTGAGTTGGAAAAAAGTCAGATCGAATTTGAGGTAAATATTGTTGGCGAACAGTTCAGACAAATGCCGCCTGAGTTCGAGGTGATTAACACAAAATTCTCAAAGCAAATTAAAGCATTTGGGTATGTTTCTAACATCGACGACTATGTCAAATTGCTAAGTCGATGTGACATAGTGCTGTCGACTGCTATTCATGAGTTTCAGGGGCTTGCTGTGACCGAAGCCGTTGCGGCAGGCTGTATCCCTTTAGTGCCTGACAGGCTTTCGTATGTAGAGTATATTGATAAACTATATCGTTATCAGAGTGACTTGAGTAACCCTGAAAATGAAGCGAAAGCAGCGGTGGTTACGTTATTGGAAATTAACTCAAGAGACCTGTGTAGCTTGGAATTGAGGGAAGGGTTTAAGCGGTTTAGCTGGTCTGAATTGATAAATGTATACCGAGAGCTCATTGGTCGGTTAGTACGTAAATGAATAAGCTGTGATTTGAGTTTTTGAGGTTTAGCATGAAGATAGAGTCAAAACTGATTGAAACAGCGTATTTTATACAGCCCACTAGTTTTGTTGACACACCTATTTCTGAGATTACCATTGAAAACTACGATCCCTATAACAGGGTGATCAAAGAAGGCGGCGTCATTGGATATTTTAATACTAGTTTCAAGTTTGTACCGGTTAAAGAATTGACATTCAAATATCGGGATCGTCTCTCAGTTATTGCAGAGTCCATGCTAAAAAACACAAAAGACTCTGATCATAAAAATTTTCATTTGGCTTCTCTTGAAAGGGGCTCGCTAGAAATACGTTATGAGTGGGAAATATATAAAAGTCTTGGTCTTAAGCGGAACTCGCTAATTGATGCAAGAAAAATCAGAGATGCCTATGGTTTGTTGACCTTTCTGGTCATACGACCAGAGTTGCCTGTATATGATGTAATTACCCCGGAAGGTATAAAATACTTTTTGGAAGTGAATCCGTTATCTAGTAAGGAATATACGGAGCTTCCCAGGTCTTTAAAAAGAAATTATTGGTCTGATTAATTAGTGTAATTATCTTCAAGCATTAATTTTTTTGCCTTTTCGATATCCAGCTCTTCAATGGGAAGTGCCAGATAGTAAGGTAAAGATGTAATTCTGCTACTCAATTGAATCACGTTTTCGTCTACAAGTCGTTCAATGACTGAATGCAGTGTCTTTTCTAGATTTTCAGGCGTTTGTTGGTATTGTCGGCTCATAAAGCTAATCATTTCTTGAATTGTATGGTGGCCGTCAGCTAGAGAAACAACCACTCCTAGCCATTCATCCAGTGGGACAATATTTTTAGGGTTATTAATATCTGCTAGACCGACCTGCTGATTTGCACGAGTGAATGTAGCTGTGCGATAAAAAAACTGAGTGTTGTCCATAGAGCCTACTATTTTAAAGATGGGGTGGCTGAAAATAAGCTAAGAAAGTACCAGAATCAATTGCGGGTTGTAAATGAATTTAAAGTGTCAATTTTTTGTCACTTCGGGCTTGAAATTATTTAAACAGGTCTTATTTTATAGGGTAAGCAAATTATCTAAGTGTCGTTATCGACCTGTTATCTTGAGGAGTTTTTATGCGAATTGATAGGCTTACCAGCAGACTTCAAATGGCGTTATCTGATGCGCAATCAGTTGCTCTGGGTAAAGATCATAATTTTATTGAGCCTGTACATTTAATGCAGGTCTTGCTTGATCAGAATGGCAGTGTGACTTCCTTATTGAGGCAGGCGAGTGTTGATGTAAAAGTATTTCGGCAAGAAATTGGAGAGTACGTGTCACGGTTACCAACGGTGGATGGTAGTGATGGCGATATTCATATGTCGAATGATTTAGGGCGGCTATTAAATATTGCAGATAAGCTAACTCAGAAAAAAGGTGACCAGTTTATATCAAGTGAAATGGTTTTATTGGCAGCTATTGATGATAAAGGCCCGCTGGGTGAATTGCTGAAAAAAAACAATGTTTTCAAATCCACCATTGAGACTGCTATTGAACAAGTCAGGGGAGGGGATACAGTGAATGATCAAGGGGCGGAAGAGAAAAGGGAGGCGTTAGATCGTTTTACAGTTGACCTAACTTCGCTAGCGGTGGATGGTAAATTAGACCCAGTAATTGGGCGCGATGATGAAATTCGTCGAACCATTCAGGTGCTTCAGCGTCGCCGCAAAAACAATCCTGTGTTAATTGGAGAGCCCGGCGTAGGTAAAACAGCGATTGTTGAAGGTTTAGCGCAGCGTATTGTTAATGGAGAGGTGCCTGACGGACTAAAAGGTAAGCGTGTGCTCTCTTTAGATATGGGAGCTTTAATCGCGGGTGCTAAATTTCGTGGTGAGTTTGAAGAGCGTCTTAAAGGTGTCTTGAATGAGCTGGCTAAGCAGGAAGGGCAGATCATTTTGTTTATTGATGAACTGCACACCATGGTTGGTGCTGGTAAAGGTGAGGGCTCAATGGATGCGGGCAATATGCTCAAGCCAGAGCTTGCTCGTGGTGCGCTTCATTGTGTCGGTGCAACAACTTTGGATGAGTATCGGGAATATATTGAAAAAGATGCAGCATTAGAGCGACGTTTTCAGAAAGTATTGGTTGATGAGCCAACAGTTGAAGATACCGTCGCAATTCTACGAGGTTTAAAAGAGCGCTATGAAGTGCATCATGGTGTTGAAATTACAGATAGCGCCATTATAGCGGCTGCTAGATTGTCATACCGTTACATTGCCGACAGACAATTACCTGATAAAGCGATTGATCTGGTTGATGAGGCTGCCAGTCAGATTCGTATGGAGATGGACTCTAAACCTGAGTCTTTGGATCGTCTTGAGCGGCGTTTAATTCAGTTAAAGATTGAGCGGGAAGCGCTTAAAAAAGAGAAAGATGCTGCCTCCAAGAAGCGGTTGAAAGATTTAAATGTTGTTATTAATGAGCTATCTAAAGAGTTTTCTGATTTAGAGGAGGTCTGGTTGGCTGAGAAAGCCGCGTTGCATGGATCTCAAAAGGTCAAAAGTAATTTAGAGCAGGCACGTTTAGAGCTTGATGGAGCGCGTCGAGATGGTGACTTGGCTCGAATGTCTGAGCTGCAATATGGCACCATTCCTGAGCTTGAGCGGCAGCTAGATATGGCTAGTCAGGCTGAAATGATGGGGATGACTTTATTAAGAAATCGTGTCACAGAAGATGAAATTGCAGAAACTATTTCTAAATGGACCGGTATTCCAGTTACTAAGATGCTAGAAGGTGAAAGAGAAAAGCTACTGCGGATGGAGGATGTTTTACATCAGCAGGTGATTGGCCAAAGTGAAGCTGTGAAAGCTGTTTCGGACGCTGTTCGACGCTCAAGAGCAGGTTTGTCTGACCCAAATAGACCCAATGGATCTTTCTTGTTCTTAGGGCCTACAGGTGTGGGGAAAACCGAATTATGTAAATCTTTAGCGGGCTTTTTGTTTGATACTGAAGAGGCGATGGTTCGAATTGATATGTCTGAGTTTATGGAGAAGCACTCTGTTGCTCGCTTAATTGGTGCGCCTCCAGGCTATGTTGGTTATGAGGAAGGAGGGTACTTAACAGAGGCTGTTCGTCGTCGTCCATACTCTGTGTTGTTGCTTGATGAGGTTGAAAAAGCACATCCTGATGTCTTTAACATACTGCTTCAGGTGTTAGAGGATGGTCGTTTAACTGATGGGCAGGGCCGTACCGTTGATTTTAGAAATACGGTAATTGTCATGACGTCAAACCTAGGTTCGGATGTTATTCAAACTTTGGGTGCGGATAATGCCGGGTATGAGCAGATAAAGAATGCAGTTATGGACTCTGTATCTACATATTTCAGGCCTGAATTTATTAACCGAATTGATGAGGTTGTTGTTTTTCATTCTCTTGCTGCAGAGCAAATTCAAAGTATTGCGAAGATTCAGTTAGAGAATTTGAATGTACGTCTTGAAGAGCAAGGTATTATTTTGAATTTTGATCCTGATGCCATGAGTAAGCTAGCTGAAGCCGGGTTTGATCCTGTGTATGGTGCTCGGCCGTTAAAGCGAGCAATTCAACGCTGGATTGAGAATCCTCTAGCTCAAAAAATATTGAGTGGTGAATTTACTGCGGGAAGTGTAATCCGGGCGAAAGTTAACAAAGATAAGATTGACTTTATATTGGAATAAATTTTCAGTGATGCATTAAGCTAAGTGTGCTCACACCTAGCTTAATGGCTGCTAACTACAGTTATCATCAAGTGTTTGTTGGTATTGTTTTTTCTTGTTGTTGATTTCTTCAGGGGTTAAAAAGCGTAACTTGCCGTTATCATTGATTTTGATGCGGCTGTTTTCTGCAAATTTTCTTAAATTCTCACGTAGAACTTGGCAGCGAGCTTCGTTTTCGCGTTTGTAAGTGTCATCCTGTAATTGCTGGGCTTGGGCTGCAAGTTTTTGAGTTTCTTTTTCTTTAAGGCTGTTTACTTGGTCTTGAGCTGAGCTTCGTGAGCTTTGTGGGTTACCCGCCTTAATTTTTAAGCTTTTTGATTCTATGTTGTTCGGTTTTATATCTGAGTAGTGAATAACCCCATTTTCATCTGTCCACTTATAGACTCCTCCTGCTAATAAGTTTGGCGTCAATACTGATAGAAATAACGCAATTAAAATAAGTGATATTTTTTTTGTGGGCTGAAAGAATTTATTCATTTTTTCTTGGTTTTCCCGTGAAGTGTATTTTTTAATAGCGCACACAATCATCCGCATTGTTATTACAACTATAAACCATGATGTAAAATTTGACCGTTTTTCTTATAAAAATAGCTATTTATACTTAAAAACAACTAATTTATATTGACTCTGTTCATTAAGGTGTCAGAATTGTCGGTTGCTTTTTCTTGTGTTTTATCGTGCTCGTCACTCCAAGCGATTACGGTATCCCCAGTGTATTAGCTACCAGAAAAGGTGGCAGTGATTGGCCAATATAGAATGCGGTATTATATAAAAAATACCGGGTTAAGCGAAATTCTCCGCTGATGGCAATCGTTAAAAATACACTAATTGCATCCAATGAGCTTCCAAAAGAAGTGAGTGTTAACTCGGATTAAGCTTCCAAAAACTATTTAACAGAAGGTAATTATCGTGGAGCTATTATCTGGCGCCGATATGATCGCTCGTTTCTTGGGAGACGAAGGGGTCGAATACATATACGGTTATCCAGGCGGAGCAGTATTGCATATTTATGATGCGCTATTCCGGCAGGACAAAGTGGAACATATTTTAGTTCGTCATGAGCAGGCAGCCGTGCATATGGCTGATGGTTATGCGCGAGCAGCGGGTAAGGCGGGTGTTGTGCTCGTTACTTCAGGCCCTGGTGCGACGAATACAGTCACCGGTATTGCGACAGCCTTTATGGATTCAATTCCTATGGTTGTTTTGTGTGGTCAGGTGCCCTCCAATTTAATTGGTGAAGATGCCTTTCAGGAAACTGATATGATGGGTGTATCAAGACCTGTCGTTAAGCATAATATGGCAGTACGTCATGCTTCTGAAATTCCTGAGGTATTGAAAAAAGCGTTTTATATAGCAGAATCTGGGCGCCCAGGTCCTGTCGTTGTCGATATTCCTAAAGATATGACGGCGCCTAATGAGCGTTTTGAGTATGTGTACCCTAAAAAGGTGAAGTTGCGATCTTATACGCCGCCTGCTAGAGGGCATTCAGGTCAAATCAAAAAAGCTGTCGAAATGCTGCTTGCTGCAAAAAGGCCGGTTATTTATGCTGGCGGCGGTGTTATTTTAGGCGGTGCTTCTAATCAGTTGACGAAATTGGTTGAGCTTCTGAACTTCCCTGTTACCAATACCTTGATGGGGCTTGGTGGTTATCCGGGTACTGGGAAGCACAGTGTTGGTATGTTAGGTATGCATGGCAGTTATGAGGCTAATCAGGTGATGCATCACTCTGATTTGGTTTTGGCTGTAGGCGCGCGTTTTGATGACAGGATTACCAATGGCACAGATAAATTCTGTCCTGGTGCTCGGATTATCCATATTGATATTGATCCTGCAAATATTGCAAAAACAGTCAAGGTTGATGTGCCGATAGTTGGCCCTGTTGATTCAGTATTGGATGACATGCTTGCATTAATAGCGGTGGATGAGAAAGAAACTGATGCTGCTGCGTTAAGTGACTGGTGGTCAAAGATTGAATCTTGGCGGACTGTTCATGCAGGTCGTTATGAGTCTTCAACTCAGGATAATATAAAGCCTCAAAATGTTATTGAAGCTTTATATAAAGTCACCAAAGGCGAGGCTTACGTAACTTCGGATGTTGGTCAGCATCAGATGTTTGCCGCCCAGTATTATAAGTTTGATCGACCAAACCGTTGGATTAATTCTGGTGGCCTTGGCACGATGGGTTTCGGTTTGCCGGCAGCTATGGGTATTAAACTGAGTTACCCGAATGAAGAAGTGGTCTGCGTTACAGGTGAAGGTAGTATTCAGATGAATATTCAAGAGCTTTCAACCTGTAAACAGTATGATATACCTTTGAAGGTGGTTGTTTTAAATAACCAGTCTCTAGGGATGGTTAGGCAGTGGCAAGACATGAATTATGAGTCTCGTCATGCTCATTCTTATATGGAGTCGTTGCCTGATTTTACCAAGCTGGTTGAGTCATACGGGCATGTTGGTTTAACGGTGAATAAGCTGGATGATCTGGAATCTACTTTGGAAAAAGCCTTTGCGATGAAAGACCGTTTGGTCTTTATTAATGTTTACGTTGACCCGACTGAGCACGTTTATCCTATGCAAATAGCGCGTGGGTCCATGAATGATATGTGGCTTAGTAAAACGGAGAGGACTTAAATTATGCGTCGAATTATTTCAGTTCTATTGGAGAATGAGCCGGGCGCACTGTCTAGAGTGGTTGGTTTGTTCTCTCAGCGCAATTACAATATTGAAACTTTGACTGTTGCGCCGACAGACGATAAGTCTTTGTCTCGGTTGACTGTAACAACTACGGGTTCTGATAAGGTGATTGAGCAAATTACCAAACAGCTAAACAAACTGGTTGAAGTGGTTAAATTGGTTGATTTAACGGAGGGGGCGCATATAGAGCGAGAGCTGATGTTAATAAAAATCAAGGCGGCTGGTTCTCAGCGGGCGGAAATTAAGCGTCAGGTTGATATCTTTAGGGGTCAAATTGTAGACGTAACTAGTACAGTTTATACCGTTCAAATTATAGGTAACAGTCACAAGTTGGACGCATTTATTGCGTCGATAGCTGAAGGTGGTGTTCTTGAAGTTGTTCGTAGCGGTATTTCAGGTATTGCTCGTGGCGAAAAAATGTTAAGTCTTTAATGTGTAAAGACTGATTGAATTTATTTATGAAAGGCACAAGGTGTCTAAAGTATAATTAGGGGAAAATAATGCAAGTTTATTACGATAAAGATTGTGATCTTTCGATCATCAAGGCAAAGAAGGTTTCTATTATTGGTTATGGTTCTCAAGGTCATGCTCATGCCTGCAACCTAAAAGATTCTGGTGTAGATGTAACTGTTGGTTTGCGATCTGATTCTTCTTCAGTTGCTAAAGCGGAAGCGCATGGTTTGACGGTAAAAACAGTAGCTGAAGCTGTTGCAAGTGCTGATGTTGTTATGTTGCTTACGCCAGATGAATTCCAGTCGATTCTTTATAAAGAAGAAATTGAGCCTAATTTAAAGCAAGGTGCTACATTGGCCTTTGCTCATGGCTTTGCGATTCATTATAACCAGGTTGTGCCACGTGCAGATCTTGATGTGATTATGATTGCTCCAAAAGCGCCGGGGCATACTGTACGCTCTGAATTTGTTAAGGGTGGTGGAATTCCTGACTTGATTGCTATTTATCAGGATGCTACGGGTTCTGCGAAAGAAGTGGCTCTTTCTTATGCTTCAGGTGTTGGTGGTGGTCGTACTGGGATTATCGAGACTACATTTAAAGATGAAACTGAAACTGATTTATTTGGTGAGCAGGCTGTTTTATGTGGTGGTGCTGTTGAATTGGTTAAGATGGGTTTTGAGACTTTGACTGAAGCTGGTTATGAGCCTGAAATGGCTTATTTCGAGTGTTTGCATGAGTTGAAGTTGATTGTTGACTTGATGTATGAGGGCGGTATTGCCAACATGAACTACTCTATTTCGAATAATGCAGAGTATGGTGAGTATGTTACTGGCCCTAAAGTTATTAATGAAGAGTCGCGTAAAGCGATGCGTCAAGCGCTTAAGGATATTCAGGATGGTGAATATGCTAAGAAGTTCATCTCTGAGGGGGCGACTAATTATCCTTCAATGACTGCTTATCGTCGGAATAATGCTGCTCATCCAATTGAAAAAGTTGGAGCGGATCTTAGAAAAATGATGCCTTGGATTAATAAAATTGTTGATCAATCCAAAAACTAAGCATTAATTAAGTAAAAAGACTAAAATAAAGCGGCTTATAGGCAGATGATGTTTATAGGCCGTTTTTGTTTCAAAGAAAGAAAGTGGTTTTAAACTCTTTATATTGGTGAATAATTAATGACTGATAAAAGTCCTGATAAAAAAAATGAAGAAGAGCTTCGGTCTGCTGAAGTTGAGAATGAATTACCTGGAGGGGCTCGTGGTGCCAAACAGAGGCTGATGCGGAGCAAGGGGATTTATTTGTTACCCAATTTATTTACTACAGCCTCATTGTTTTCGGGATTTTACGCTATTGTTGCAGCGATGAATGGGCATTTTGAAAATGCTGCGGTTGCTATCTTTATATCTATGATTCTTGATGGTCTAGATGGGCGGGTTGCAAGGATGACAAACACGCAGAGCGAGTTTGGTGCGGAGTACGATAGTTTGGTTGACATGGTTGCATTTGGTGTGGCGCCTGCGTTAGTTGCGTTTTCAATGAGTTTGCATGAGCTTGGGAATATAGGTTGGATTGCTACGTTCATTTATGTGGCCGGGGCAGCGTTACGATTGGCGCGCTTTAATACGCAGATAGATACGGTGGATAAAAAATACTTTATTGGTTTGCCTAGTCCGTCTGCAGCGGCGATTGTTGCGGGTTATGTTTGGGTGGTTCATGATTATGACCAGTCGGGCTGGTTGATGTTGTTGACTGTGCTGGTGGTAGCTGGTGCGGGTGTATTGATGGTGAGTAATGTTAAGTACCATTCTTTCAAAGAGCTGGATTTGAAAAGAAGGGTGCCATTTACGGCGGTATTAGTTATGGTTTTGATTTTTGCGGTGATAGCGCTTAAGCCTTCGTTGGTGCTTTTAGGGGCGTTCTCGGTTTATACTTTGTCTGGGCCTTTTAATGCGTTGATGCGAAAGGGGGCGGGTAAGGCTTGAAATTGGGTGGTTTTTGAGCTGAATGTTTATTAAATAAGCGGTTTGGTTCGGAAGTTATAAAAACTTTATTTTTTTATAAATAAACTGTTGACCTGAAAGTCCGCATCTATATAATGCGCACCTCCTCAAGCAGTAAGCGTTTCAAAGCTTCTG
>CAJWBJ010000016.1 GCA_913020495.1 uncultured Oleiphilus sp. | reverse complement strand
ACAAAGAGTGTAAGAAACTAACTAATATCAAAACTGGTATTAGTTAGTCGCTAAATAAGGCACTCACCAAGCTAAAATTTTCACCATTGAAATGCGACCAGACACTTAAAACCCGACCATCTTCCAATAGAGGCGCTAAAGTCACTGCACCTCCTTTATTGTTAGTATCTTCTAGACTGTAAGCCCCACCCCAGTTAGACGACAATTTAGAATAACGGTTGGCAGAAATATGCCCTAACGGAAAACCCTCCACCCAAACAGCAATAGCATTCCCTTCTCGATCAAAGCTTATGGATGGTTTATGTATTTCACTTGCTATCCTAATTTGATCAGCGACCATATCCCAGCCATTTTCTAATGTGAAAGACTTCACATTCAAACTATCTTCTGAACCCCCTGTTTGAACCCAGGTGGCAAAAGCCTGATTTTCAGAACCAATCACAATATAAGGCTCTACTGCGGCTGATCTATTATCAGTCTCCATTTGACTCGCATTACCCCAAACCCCACCAGAGAATCGATTAAACCAAATATTTTCACGCTGACCATCATAATGCTGCCAGATAGCAAACGCATCATTGTTATTATCGATAGCTATTTTTGGCTTACTAGCGCTCCCGCTCCCCAAGGTTATTGAGTCAATTTTCTTGGGAGCTCCCCACCCAGGGCTTATATTATTTAAATATCGACTGCCATAAATATGAAAATCATCTGAGATTTCTTGTGCCCACACCACCATAGCAAGGCCGTCTTTGGTCACGCTCAAACTTGGTTGCTTTGCATCACCCGACAACCCTGCATTTAGAGTAAGAGCGTTAGGCAACCAAAGACTAGCTGACGCATCATAATAGTTTGCTTTTATTCTTTGGACACCACCATCAAACTCAAGCCAGACAGCAAAGATATTACCATTTTCATCAATTCCAATCTCTGGAGAGCTTGCACCCCCTCCAACCTGATTGTCACTGATCATTTCAGCCACTTTCCACACAGAACCATCAAACATACTTAGCCAAATTGACTCAACATCACTACTCTCTGGCGCCTGATACCATACAGCAGCTGCTTTCCCCTTATTATTTAAGGTTATTTTCGCACCCAGTGCATTTGTTGTCAGTTCTGTATTGTCAATTCTCTGCACATTCGTATTTCCACTTGCAGAAGCATCACTCATCCACCATTTTTCTTCATTAGGTAAATATCGACTAGCCCAAACGCCTACAGATTCATTAGAGCCCGCGCTATTGCCTTGTAGCCAAACCACTAGTACATCTCCAATAGCATTAGAAGCAAGACTAGGCTCAAACTGACTCGCTTCAACTGTTACAGGGTCGTCTTCAACGCTTTCCCCTTGTTTGACAAATGGAATAGAGGCGGCCTCTTTCCACTCTCCCTCTTCCGTTATAAAACCAACTTTGGATACGTTATCAAGACTATTTGCCTCATTTTCATCCTCTGTCTCAGGGTCATCTGCCAAATCAGTTACATCTTCAGACACAAGTACTGTATATTCTGAATTGAGTGCAAACCGTCCACTCTGAGGGCGAAGTAT
Source organism: uncultured Oleiphilus sp. (assembly GCA_913020495.1). Taxonomy (GTDB): domain Bacteria; phylum Pseudomonadota; class Gammaproteobacteria; order Pseudomonadales; family Oleiphilaceae; genus PZPK01. The sequence goes on along the minus strand of CAJWBJ010000016.1, from coordinate 49,518 downwards.
AATTCTGCTGACTTCTATGTCTATAGGGTCTCCGGTTACAAGATCTTCACCTACACCCGGAATAACAGAATACTCAATTTCCTGAGCACGCTTATCCTTAACTGAAAAATCGTCTTGACTACCACCCACACCTGAATAAAGCTGAACACCAACAGGAAATACTTTTCCTTCATGGGTTCCGCCTCCAAGTGTACGTACATCCATTAGTTCTGTAAAAGTAATACGTATAACGGAATCGACTTCTACGCCTATAGATTCTGCAACAGGATAAGTGTGCCCAACAATAGGTGAAGTTGTATCAACATTAGGGTCAGAAAATGCTGCCTCGCTAGTACCGGATTTGAAAGTATCGCAGGCAGATAAGCTAAAACCAATTAGTGAAAGAAAAAGCACTGAACGCATTTTCTGAAACAGCATTTGAACTCCGTGTCAGTATATTGAAAGACTAATAGAATGAAAGGGTTATATGTTTAAAGACTACCACAAGAAAGGTCGCTCAAACTATGGTCGATTCGCAATAGTGTGCGATAGGTAACAGCTTGCATTTACGATTCGTTACATTTGAGGCATTTTGAATAAAGAAAACATATTAGGTGCATAAAAAAAGGCTAATAAATAGCCTCACATAAATTCAGAAGTAGATACCAACCCAATGCACTTGAGCAACTCAAGAACACTTAAAGGCTAAGTGAGTCTTTAGGAAATCTTTGGGTCAAGACTGCCTGATTGATAAAGATCAAACATTTTATCTAAACTGATCGCTTTGATTTTATCTGCATTGCCTGAAGTGCCAAAAGCATCATATCGGGCAACAACAATTTCTTTCATAGCCTTCACTGTCTCACTCAAGTATTTTCTAGGGTCAAACTCAGAAGGGTTATTCGCCATAAAACGTCGAACCGCTCCCGTGGAAGCCAACCTTAAGTCAGTATCTATATTTACTTTTCGAACACCGTATTTAATACCCTCACAGATCTGCTCAACAGGCACACCATAAGTTTCTGGAATCTCGCCCCCATATTCATTAATAATCGCTAACCAATCCTGAGGGACTGAAGATGAACCATGCATAACAAGGTGCGTATCAGGAATACGTTTATGGATCGCTTTGATCCTGTCAATAGCCAGAATGTCACCTGTTGGTGGACGAGTAAACTTATAAGCGCCATGACTTGTGCCACACGCAATTGCCAAGGCATCAACTCCAGTCTTTTTCACAAAGTCAGCGGCCTCTTCAGGATTTGTAAGCATCTGGTCTTCAGATAATATGCCCTCTGCTCCTACTCCATCTTCTTCGCCTGCTTGACCAGTTTCAAGAGAACCAAGACAACCTAACTCCCCCTCAACAGAAACACCACAAGCGTGTGACATTTCAACAGTGCGACGGGTTACGTCAACATTATATTCGTAATCAGAAGGTGTCTTTCCATCCTCACGTAAAGAACCATCCATCATGACAGAGGAGAAACCTAACTGAATTGACCGCTGACAAACAGTGGGAGATGTCCCATGGTCCTGATGCATACAAACCGGAATGTGCGGAAACTCTTCAATAGCGGCCAAGATCAAATGTCGTAAGAAGGGAGCCCCTGCATACTTTCTCGCACCGGCAGAAGCTTGAACTATTACCGGGCTATTGGTTTGATCTGCGGCTTCCATGATCGCGCGCATTTGCTCTAAATTATTCACATTAAATGCAGGAACCCCGTAGCCAAATTCAGCCGCGTGATCCAATATTTGTCTCATTGTAATAAGTGCCATGATTTTTCTCCTGCCTCAAAGCATCTGTAAACGTATATTCTATAAATGTATGATCTAAAAACTGTTATCTAATCTGTAAACTAATACTATAAATCTATAACTACACACTAGCCGAACGATCTGTGAGCATTGCTACTGCAGGTAAAGTCTTACCCTCAACAAACTCAAGGAAAGCGCCTCCCCCTGTTGATATGTATGAAATTTTATCGGCTATATCATATTTATCAACAGCAGCTAAAGTATCGCCACCACCAGCAATTGAGAAGGCATCACTATCTGCAATCGCTTGAGCTAATGCTTTCGTTCCTTCACCAAACTGGTCAAACTCAAAGACGCCAACAGGACCATTCCAAATAATAGTACCAGCATCTTTCAAAATTCCTGCAAACTGTTTGGCGGTTTCCGGACCAATATCAAAAATCATATCATCGTCTTCTGTGTCAGCAACTTGTTTTAAACTTGCGACAGCACTTCCTGAAAACTCTTTCCCTGTCACAACATCAACAGGAATTGGAATATTCGTTTCAGATGAAAGTTTCTTTGCATTATCTACTAAGTCTTTTTCGTAAAGTGATTTCCCAACGCAGTGGCCGTCTGCAGCTAGAAATGTATTTGCAATACCGCCACCAACTATAAGCTGATCGGCTATTTTGGATAATGACTCAAGAACCGTTAACTTAGTAGAGACTTTTGAACCACCCACAATCGCTACTAAAGGCCGCTTAGGGTTTTCAAGCGCACTTGCCAAGGCCTCAAGCTCAGCTGTCAACAAAGGGCCAGCACATGCAATCGGAGCAAACTTTCCAACGCCATGAGTAGAGGCTTGGGCTCTATGCGCTGTACCAAAAGCGTCCATAACATAGATATCACACAACTCTGCATAGGCTTTCGACAATGACGCATCATCTTTTTTCTCGCCTACATTAAAGCGAACATTTTCAAACATGACGACATCGCCATCATTTAAATCAACACCACTTTTCCATTCAGCCAAGACTTCAACAGGCTGACCCAACAATCCTGAAAGATGTGTTGCGACGGGTCGAAGCGAGAACTCTTCAGCAAACTCACCTTCAGTTGGACGACCAAGATGAGACATGATCATGACTTTTGCACCTGCTTTAACCGCATGCTGAATAGTCGGCAGAGAAGCCCTTATTCGTGCATCGCTTGTCACTTGGCCATTATTAATGGGTACATTTAAATCTTCTCGAATCAGCACTCGCTTCCCTCGTAGATCCAAGTCAGTCATTTTTACTATGCTCATTAAGATTCCTTATACTCACAAATAATTTGTAAAAAAACACTTTAAAATTCAGTTTAAAAAAACTAATACTTATCGCAGTGAATACCAGTATTTTGCGACGTCTAACATCCGGTTTGCAAATGCCCACTCATTATCAAACCACGTCAGTACTTTTATTAATTTATGCCCACTTACACAAGTTTGACTACCATCAACAATGCCTGAATGGACATCATGATTAAAATCACTCGAAGCTAAAGGCTCTTCTGTGTATGCAAGTACGCCGTGAAAATCTGACTGGGCTGCTTCCTTTAATATTTGATTAACACTTTCAATTGTTGCTGATTTTTCAACATATACAGTTAAGTCTATGGCAGAAACATTAATAGTCGGAACCCGCATTGCAACAGCTGATAATCGCCCTGTCATCTCAGGTAATAAACGCTCAACTCCTTTTGCCAACGCGGTATTCACCGGCACCATATTCTGCATCGCACTGCGTGTCCGACGCAGATCCTGATGATGATAAGCATCAATTGTTGGCTGATCATTCATAGCAGAATGTATGGTTGTTAAAGTACCTTGCTGTATGTTGAAAGCTTCATGCAGGGACTTAATCACTGGCGTTATAGCATTAGTGGTACAAGAGGCATTGGAGACAACAGTATCTTGAGCAGTTAACATCTCATGATTAACGCCATAAACAATCGTTTTATCAACATTTAAGTCTGCTGGCTGAGAAAATAAAACTTGCTTTGCGCCAGATAAAATATGCTTCTCTGCATCAATACGCGCACCATAAGCGCCTGTACACTCCATCACCAGATCAATATCTTCATTTCTCCAGGGTAATTCCTCTAAAGACTCACATCTAAAAATTGAAATTTCATCATCTAAAATATGAAGCTTGTTTCTGCTGGTATCTTTAATATTAACTGGATAAGGAAAACGACCATGTGTCGTATCATAACGCGTTAGATATGCAATAGTTTCAATATCAGAGAGTTCATTGATTGCAACTATCTCAAGTTGCTCTCGAAACTGATACTCATATAAAGCACGCAAAATAGATTGCCCTATTCTGCCATAGCCATTAATGGCAATACGACAAGTCATAGAGTGTAATTCAATCTAAATTGCATATTGAAACATCGCGTAAGAAATATTTTAATCAAGCTTATAAAAGCTCTTCAGAAACACTTACAACGTTATCAACAGTAAAGCCAAACTCTTCAAATAGTAGATTTGCAGGAGCAGATTCACCAAAAGTATTCATACCCACAATGCGACCATCTATGCCAACATACTTATACCAATAGTCAGCAATGGCAGCTTCTATTGCAACTCGGGCTGTTACCTCAAGCGGTAAAACAGACTGTCGGTACTCAGCGCTTTGCCGATCGAATACATCTGTTGAAGGCATTGAGACAATTCGAATCTTATGGCCTTTCTCAGATAATTTATCAGCAGCTTTTTGCGCTAAACCAATTTCCGATCCGGTAGCAATCAAAATCAAATCTGGTGTGCCTTCACAGTCTTTCAGGATATAACCACCCTTTGCTATGTTAGCAACTTTCTCGTCATTTCGGTCTTGATGAGGTAAATTTTGGCGTGAAAATATTAAAGATGATGGCCCATCATCACGCTCTAGTGAAAATTTCCATGCAACCGCTGATTCAACTGTGTCGCATGGTCTCCATACGTCCATATTAGGTGTTAGACGTAAGCTAGCAATTTGTTCAATAGGCTGATGGGTCGGCCCGTCTTCACCTAAACCAATTGAATCATGCGTAAACACATAAATAGCACGTTGCTTCATCAACGCTGACATACGTACTGCGTTACGTGCATACTCCATAAAAATTAAAAAAGTAGCGCCATAAGGAATAAACCCGCCATGTAGTGCAACACCATTCATGATTGCAGCCATACCAAACTCACGCACACCATAGTAAACATAGTTACCACTTGCATCGTCCGCAGAAACTCCCTTGCAACCTTTCCAAAGTGTCAAGTTGGAAGCAGCTAAATCAGCAGAACCACCAAGCAATTCAGGCAGCAAAGGGCCAAAAGTATTTAATGTATTTTGCGATGCTTTACGGCTCGCTATCGTTGCTTCATCACTTTGACATTCAGCAATATATTTGTCTGCTTGTTCAGCAAAATCAGTCGGTAAATCACCAGCTAAGCGACGCTTTAACTCGGATGCCAGTTCAGGGTAAGCTTGTTGGTAAGCGTTAAAGTCAGAGTTCCACTGACTCTCAAGCTGAGCGCCTTTTTCTTTTGCATTCCAGTTCTGATAAATTTCAGAAGGGACTTCAAATGGGCCGTGCGTCCAACCTAGTTTTTCTCTTGTTGCAATGATCTCTTCATCACCCAAAGGTGCACCATGACAATCTTCTTTACCTTCTTTATTAGGTGAACCAAAGCCAATCACGGTCTTACAACATATAAGTGTTGGTTGCGTCGTATTTGCTTTCGCAGCTTCAACTGCATTAACTAACGCTTCTGAATCATGCCCATTTACATTTGGAATGACCTGCCAGCCATAAGACTCAAACCTTTTTGGTGTATCGTCTGTAAACCAGCCTTCAACTTCTCCATCTATGGAAATACCATTATCATCATAAAAAACGACAAGTTTACCAAGACCAAGGGTACCCGCTAAAGAACACACTTCATGAGAGATACCTTCCATTAAGCAGCCATCACCAGTAAAGGCGTAAGTACGATGATCTACTATATTATGACCGTCACGATTGAATTGAGCGGCTAAAGTTTTTTCTGCTAAAGCCATACCAATCGCATTGGCAATACCTTGACCCAAAGGACCGGTAGTCGTTTCAATACCAGGCGCATAACCAAGCTCTGGATGCCCAGGTGTTTTGGAGTGAAGTTGACGGAAGTTTTTAAGGTCATCAATACTAAGATCATAACCTGTCAAATGAAGAAGTGAATAAATAAGCATCGAACCATGACCATTTGATAATACAAATCGGTCGCGATTTTCCCAATTAGGGTTTGCAGGGTTGTGCTGTAAGTAACCGTTCCATAAGACTTCGGCTATATCGGCCATACCCATAGGTGCGCCAGGGTGTCCAGATTTAGCTTTTTGCACAGCATCCATACTGAGTGCACGGATGGCATTAGCAAGTTCACGACGAGACGGCATTCAATTTCTCCCAAAGAAGGTCTAAAAAAAGTGCTGTATTTTCCCCTATATCGACGCTTGGAGCAAATTAAAAAACAAACTATAGGATATTGAATTACCAAAGCTGTTCAAGCCGCTTGATTCAAGTAAAAAAACTCCAAGCAATAACTCTGCTCACTTTGACACCCTGTCTCATATTTATGACTTCGATTTTCTTCGCACCAACACCATTTAGCTGCTTTTTAATAATGGCGACATTATCTTTTTTCGAAACAAGAGAGCTAAACCAAGTCACTTGATTAGAGTATAAAACACTCTCAGTAACTATCGATTTCAAAAACTGAATTTCCCCGCCCTCACACCAAAGCTCAGCTTTTTGACCACCAAAATTTCGTTCTGCAACCTTATTAAAACGACCACTACGTTTATTTGTATTTATTCTTAAATTTTTCTGTTTTCGTTGATTACTAATGAGAGCTTCATCCATTGAGGCGTAGAATGGTGGATTACACATTGTCAAATCATAAAAGTCGTTATCACCAATAACGCCCTTAAATATTGAGCCTGACTCTTTCTGCTGCACTAGTTTGATGTGTTTTTTTAAACAGGAATTGCTTTGAACTATATTTTGAGCACATTTAATTGAAATAGTATCGACATCGGTACCAACAAACTGCCAACCATAAGCTTGTGAGCCAATAATAGGATAAATACAGTTTGCACCACATCCTATATCCAACACCTTAACCTGTTTTCCAACGGGTATTATTCCTTCATTAGATTTGGCCAGGAGATCGGCCAAATAATGAATATAATCAGCTCTTCCCGGAATAGGTGGACATAAATAACCTGGAGGAATTCGCCACAACTTCACCTTGTAATAAAATGCCAATAAAGCCTGATTGAGCGCAATTACAGCATTGTGGTCACTAAAATTTATCGTTTTGTCACCATTAACTTTTTCAGTAACAAAAGGTTTTAATTCAGGGGTATGCTGACACAGCAAAACCAGATCGTAGCGGCCATGATGAAGATTTCGTGGATGAAGGCTTGACTCAGATACTGATGTTTTTTTTGAACGGGTCATATAATTACTCTATGAAAGTTCATATCAGTTTATCGAACAAGCCTCATGCCGTCATAATAATCTTAGTTTTTTAAAGCCTTAATATTTACAGTAAAGCTTTTTAATTTTTTTCTCATACATCTTTTCACTGTTTGGAATAATCAACTTAAACTGACGAGCAACAATTTCACGATGCACAATGTAATCACACCATGTAGATTTGTCGTCTGGCATCCAAGCACTAGCTGACCTTCCATTACGATCTCTCTTTTGAGTGGTTGATACAGGAATAAGATTCATTGGTGAATATGCAAAGGCCATACGCTGAGGTCTGGTCCAAAAAGCTCCACCATAATGATGCGCTTCTTTCAAACTAATTCTCTGATCGACCGCAATTGTCTTCATGCCGTCTATCATTTTGCCAGTATAAGTATCTTTCCATTTACCATTGGATATTAATTTACAGGATTTTTTTTTGAATAAACTAACTTCAACTTGACTCGTTTTTGAAAGCATCTCGGTATAAGCTTGTTGACATGACCATTTATCACCACGCCTAGGAAGCCACTCTCTTATTTCAAATGGCCGAATACGCGCCGAAGCGGCACCCTTTCCTCTATGTAAACTAAAACAAGGCTCAGAATAACAGCGATATTCCCCATTTTCATAATACCCACCAATGAAATCGAGGTTTTCAGGAGGGGTCTGAGCGAATACCAACCCGGCAGAAAAAAACAAGAAACAACAAATAATACCTGTAATGTATTTTGACTTAATGATTAACTTGGACCCCATAATATTTGAACTACTTTCCATATTGATTAGATATAAATAGCCAGCAAACTATATCTATTTGGACTATCAAAATTTTAAGTTATACAAGAAGAGTAAAACGACCTGTAATTTTCGCCAAAGATATACTTTTACAGCAGACTTGTTAAGGTTTTTTGCTTTTAGGTGTGACCTACGTTTCGCTTAATGCGGTCCGAGCTGTAAAAATAAGAGATTCGATCGAATCTGACTATTCTTCACATGCAATGTATTAGATAATTAACAATCAGTAACAGTTATTAGCTATCAAAGCAGAGCACGGACCGCATAATTTATGATCTTAAAAATATCCACCTTCCTACTATTATTAACAATCAATTCTGCCGCATTCAGTATGGAGCTTGATAAAAAAGTAGCTTGTACTTGGGATCCGGTTGGTAAAAACGGACCCGTTATCTCTTTTTTTTCTGAGCTTATTCCTAAGGCCATGTCTTGGGGACTTGATCTAAAATTTGTACCTTATGAAGATGAAAATGCGGCAGCAGAAGGTTTAGCATCAGGTAAGTGTGACATAGCGATTGTAACCGCCATTTTATCACGTGATTTTGTTCCTTTTGCGGGCACGCTTGATGCGATCGGTGGAATTACATCCGAGAAAAAATTAAAAGAAGCACTTGCTGCTATATCTTCACCAAAAGCAAATTCTATTATGTCTCATGATGGTTATGAAATGGTTGCTTCATTGCCTGTCGGCTCGATGTTTGCTTTCGTAAATGATCGAAAAATTAGTGGCATCGACAAGTTTAAAGGCAAAAGAATCGCGATATTAAATGATGATATTCAAACCAAAACCTTTGCTGAATTGTCCGGGGCCCACCCTATATCCACGACATTGTCTAACTTTCACCATTATTTTAATGATGGCACTGTGGATATCGTGTTAATGCCTGCGCTTGCTTATAATACTTTTGAATTATATCGAGGTCTGGGCGACCGGGGAGGAATTCTAGATATCAGGCTGTTCTACGGAATGATTCAGGCTATTTCCAGAAAATCTGCTTTCCCTGATGATTTTGGTACCAAGATGAGGAGGTATATTGTTGGTCGCCTGAGTAATATCATTCATTTGATAAAAGAAGCGGAAAGCACAATTCCTCATAAATACTGGATTAAAACAAGCCAAGAAACAAAAGAGGAATTAGAGTATTTTTATAAAGATATTCGTCTGACGTTAAAGGCTAAAAATAAGTTTAGTCCCAAAGCACTCTCGATGCTTTGGAAAATTCGTTGCCACTCATCACCCCAACGAGAAGAATGTGTCATGCCCAAATAACTCTTTTTTGTTATTTCAACGCAAGCCTGCTTTTTATAGTGCAGGCGACATTAACCAACAGCAAAGAAACCATACCAGCTAGAACACCAACGATCAGATTAAGTAATATACCAACAATAGATGGATAGCTTTGCGTTTGAGTAATAATTTCAAGTTGATGGTGCAAAGGACCCACACCATGAGAAATAATCCCACCCCCCACCAGAAACATTGCCGCAGTACCTACTACAGATAAGCTTTTCATTAAGAGCGGGCAAAAGGCCAAAATCGCACGCCCAAAGACTGATTTTAATCTAGAAAAAAAGCTTAAATGCTCATCACCCGAAATTAAATACAGCCCCATATCATCTAACTTAACTATAAATGCAACAGCGCCATAAACACCAACAGTCATAACTAATGCAATTAAACTAACGACAAGTGCTTGAGTTGACAATGGCTCTAGCGCTACAGTTCCAAGAGCAATAACGATAATCTCTGCTGATAAAACAAAATCAGTCCTGATAGCCCCTCTAATTTTTGTTTTCTCATATTCAACTAAGTCTTCGCTTGATTTAACTAATGCAGCATGCAATTCATTCTTATGCTCTGTATTTTGTTTTTTATGAGTAAAGCTATGCCAGAGTTTTTCGACACCTTCAAAACATAAATACAAACCACCAAGAATAAGTAAGGGAGTGATGAGTGAAGGTGCAAGTGCACTGATTACCAGTGCTAGAGGTACTAAAATTAACTTATTTACAAAAGAGCCTTTTGCCACCATCCATACAACAGGCAACTCTCTATCAGCCTTCACTCCACTAACTTGCTGAGCATTCAATGCCAAATCATCACCAAGCACCCCTGCTGTTTTCTTAGCGGCAACTTTACTCATTACGGCGACATCATCAAGAATAGTCGCTACATCGTCCAATAATGCTAATAAACTACCGCCCGCCATTTCAAACCCTTTTAATTTCAAAATTTGTACTAATAGTGATTTATTAATAATGAATGAAAGTCATAATACCTTCTTGTATTAGATCCTTCAAAGGACATAATATTTGATCACTTTAATCTTGATATTAGAAATATATCTAAGCTTTAACAAATGAATGTCTGGTTTCCTATTTTTTAGTAACCACCACTATTATTAGTTATAAGATAGATTTATCATCTTTAAATGTCTGTATAGCCACACATTAGAATCATATACCGGAGCATATAATTGTATTCACTTGAATGGTTCATTCCTGATCTCAGTCAGACAAAATGGCTAATCCACGGCCTCATTTTTCTCGCGAATATCAGCCTGCTTTTGTTCGCACAACCTATTCTAAAACTCATTGAAGGCGAACGAGATAGCCCAACCAAGCTGAAAATTTTTCGTACACTAAATATATTGGTTCTTGCTCTTCACGCTATAGACATTGGTTTACTTCGAATCAGTAACAGTTATGAAAACTACTTCATTAATGTCGGCCTTAGCTTAATGGCTGTTTATGCAGGCTTATTCAGCTACAGCATATGCAGCTTCTTCTCCAGAAAGAAGTTTGGCACCGAAAAACTACTTGATAAGAATAAAGTCTTTCTTGACAGTTACAGCAGTCGTTTAGTCGATATTATTCTATTATTTATCATCGCAATCACAACGATCTATGCGCTCATTAAGATTTGGGGCGCTGACAGCATGTTAGAAACAACCGGAATCTTTGGGATTGTTGCGGCATTTCTTGCCTTCACCAGTAGTATTTGGGCTCCCGACATTATTAGTGGCCTAATCATTCTAAATACTGAAATTCTTGAGGATGGCGATGTCGTTGTCGTTGATGGTCACCCAGATGAATACATTATTAGCAAAGTAACTTTGATCTATATCATCCTTTATGATGTCCGCAATAACCACCGAACACTAATAAGAAACAATCAATTTATCCGTAATAAAATTGACAACCTTAGTCGAATTGCAAGTACAGACGGCGTTAGACAAAACCTTGTTTATAACATCGGATACCCAAAGATTCAGGGAGGTACGCCTGAAGAAAGAAGTAAACAACTCAAGTCATTCAAAAACCGTATAGATCGACTTTTTAATCTTGCTTATGAAGACTGTAACGGTCAACCAGACATCAAAATAAACCAAGGTCGGCCGTTTGAATGGGCATTGACTAATACCGGAGATTTCTCTCTGGAATATACTTTGTGGATTTATTTAGAACGAATTCCCAATACAAAAATTACAGCAACTATCAGAAAACATTTGATGGGAACAATTTATAAAGTTAACGAAGCAGTCTATACCGCATCAATACTTGAAGAAATTGACTTATCAACACCTACTCTGAATAAAATTTCACACTTAGGTTGAAGGGTTCCTTTAGTAAGCAACCCAAAAGTCGTTACTACCATGCCAATATACTTACGATAAACATGCCTAGCAAACCAATTAAAACTAAAACAAATGCTGCGCTTCTAGCCAACTGAACATTGGCATAATAGAACACCATATGGAGTAATCGACCTACCAAAAAGACTAATGCAAAGTTAAACAGCCATTCAGCATCTGCCGCTGAAAAAATACCAAAAAGTGAAAATATAACAAAAACTGCAATGCTTTCATTTGTATTTGAGTGGGTTCGGGCAGTTCTAAAAAGAAGACTGTTATGATCAGGTTTGATTGGGTAACCTGGCGTATGTTTGAGTTTCAAAGCACAAAGATCAGCAATAATTAACTGAAAAAGACTAATGATACCAACAATACCGAATATAAAAATAATATTTTTATATGGTGCAAGCAATTCCATTTACACATCTCCTATTCATTTAAAGTCATTAAACCCCTACACTTTATCACCAAAATGGGATAGATATTCTAAGCCAATAAGCAACACACTATTCAATAGATGAGTTAATCAACACATAACCTTCGCTAATTAAGTCCTATATTTATATTTTTCAAAGTGAACCACCTCAAATTAGAATCGTTTAAATGTTTATTTATTAATTAGGTTGATTCATCAATGAATGCAATTCATGCTGTTTAATAAACAAACCAACTAAGATTAAACATGAAACAACTATTTATCAGAATGACTATCAGCATACTTTGCTGTCTTTTATCTTCAATTTCACTAGGATCTACTCCTAGTGATATAAACAAAAATAACACTATATCTTCTGACATTATTCAAGTAAAAATTGATAACATCGTCATTGATACAGACAACCTTGTCAGTGCCTCTAGCTCTCTATCCACAGCTATTTTAGATGTGTCAGATGCCATAAAAAACACTTCTGATAAAAACATTAATTTGAGTGTAAAAGAGCGCCAAATATTAGTTAATGCTGCCGAGAACATTTCAATTGCAAGTAAAGCACTTTCAAAACTCGCAACCGAATTACCGAAAACAACGGATAAAATAAGCAATAGTCTTCCAGAAATTATTAAAGAAGCCCAAGAACCTATTGCTAATATCTCTAATAGCATTCAATCATTGGGTGGTAGCGTCATCACTATTGCAGATGCCTTACCAGACGCACTAGAGAACACGAAAAAAATTGTAGACCAAGCTACAAATTCAATTCTATTTAAAATGTATATTTTTATAGGTATTTTCTTTTTGTTATTGGTTATTACAATAGGTGCAATTATTTTTTATATGCACCGTAAGTTAGTATCACCCGTGGTCACTAAGCTTAATGAGTTTTCTAGTTTGCCTAATCAACTGACTGAAATGGCCACTCATATGAAAGTTACTTCTGAAAACCTACTCGTCATTCAAAAAAACACACTTGATACTGAAAAAATCAGGGCTAACCCCCTGCTCTGATCAACCCACCTAAGCCTGCTTGTACCAGCTCTGATTCAAGTATTTCTCGGATACACGCTTCATTTTCAAGCGCCATCGCTTTGCTTAGCAATGACACTGAGCGCTGATGGCTAATAGTCCTGACAACCCATTTTATTTTAGGTAAATTAAATGCGCTCATACTTAGGGTATCGATCCCCATACCTAATAACAAAATAACGGCCGCTGGATCTGAAGCCATTTCACCACATAAAGAAACTTTCAAACGATACTGATGCGCAGTACGTACAATATGGTGAATACTATGAATAACGGCTGGATTTAAAAAGTTATATAGCGAAGACACCTTTGGGTTATTACGGTCTACTGCCAACAGGTATTGAGTCAGATCATTTGAACCAATAGAGATAAAATCCACACGCTTTGCCAAATGTTCTAATATCACAACCGCTGAAGGAACTTCTATCATAATTCCAACAGAGGGCCGCGGAACATGAATGCCCTCTTCTTTTAACTGTAGAATTGCCTCATCCAGTAATGTACGAAAAGCATCGACTTCTTCAACTCGGCTCACCATCGGCAACATGACTTTCATGTTTTTTGTTTCAATATTCGCTTTCAGTAAGGCACGAATTTGAATTAGAAATATGCTGCTATTATCTAATGTAAAGCGAATGCCTCGCCAGCCAAGATACGGGTTTTCCTCGGTAAAACCAAAATAAGGCAAAGCCTTGTCACCACCAATATCCAGCGTTCGCATATATACTGATCTTGGAGCATATGCTTTCAATACCTTTTCATATATTTTTGTCTGCTCTTCCTCTGTAGGAAAAGTGTCATGAAGCATAAAGGGAATTTCAGAACGATAAAGCCCTATACCTTCAGCTCCACGCTCCAAACCAGGAGAGATGTCTGCTAATAACCCAGTATTAGCATACAAATTCACTCGGTAATGATCAGGTGTTTCAGCAGGCAGGTTTTTAAGTTTATCCAGCCCTTTGGTTAGCCTGTTTTCTTGAGCAATCAGACGGCGATACTCTTTTTGCATGTGATCGCCAGCATTAAATATAACTTGAGCACGGTAACCATCCATCACCGCGACCTGCTGATCTACCTTCTTAGAGGGTATATCTCCAATACCCATCACAGCAGTTATTCCTAATGCATTTGCCAGGACTGCGGTATGAGATAGTGAAGAACCTTCCATACAAACAATACCGACTAGGTTTTCAACTGAGAACTGTGCTATTTCAGTAATACTTAATGTTTTTGCAACTAATATGAAAGGCTCGTCAGGTAACTCAATTGAAGTGTCATGTGCATTTAACCTAGCATAAATTCTTGCACCTAAATGGCGAATATCTTCTGCCCTTGCTCGTAAATATGGATCCTCCAGCTGATCAAATTTTTGTGCATGTTCCTCAATAGTATGTTTAAGAGCAGATGATGCTGTTAAACCTTCTCTGATTCGTGTTTCAGTTTCACGCACGATCATGTCGTTATCCAGCATCATTAAGTAGACACCGAATAACGCATGTACATCTTTAGATACACTCGAAGCAAGCTTATCGCCACCAGATTGAATTTCTAACTTAACCGATTCGAGTGCTTCCAAAAAAGCCGCTATTTCCGTTTCTTTATCGTCACAATAATGATCTTTGATAGTAGCCAAGTCTTTAAAGGGAGCAAGAAAGTGTATTCTTCCAATCGATATACCTGTGGAACCTTTGATACCCTGAACTTTAATTTGGTTACTACCTTCATCAGAGGTTATGGCAGAGAGTTTTTCCTGATTAAGGACTGTTGATAAAGGCCCCGCTAACTGAGCAGCAATAGTAATGAGAAATGCTTCTTCTTCATCTGAGAAAAACCTAATATCGAGACTCTGAATAACAAGAACACCGATTAATTTTCTGAAACTTATGACGGGAACCCCTAAAAAACCTGCAAAGTGTTCTTCACCTGTTTCAGAAAAATATCGGTAGTTGCGGTGCTTTGAACCGTTTTCTAGATTTAACAAGCTTTGATGCTGACATATGTATCCGACTAAGCCATCGCCAGTACGCATTCTAACTTTACCGATCGCACTATCAGATAAGCCTTCAGTGGCCACCAAGACCCAGTCTTCTTGTTCTTCATCTGATAGATAGATACTGCAAACATCTGAGTGAGTGACTTCTTTCACTCGGGCTACAATTAAATGAAGTAGTTCGTCAGCAGAAGAAAGCTCGCCTGCTTCCTGAAAGATTTTTCTAAGTGCCTGTAACGGCTCCATTATTTCGTCCTTAGTTTAAAAAGTGTTTTAAACATAATATCCAAGTTACATATACTAATTTTAATCAGAAGATTTATCTGGTTTATTTCTAGGTATATATCCAGCGAAATAAGCCACTATTATTGGGTAGTCTCTGGGTAGAGTATTGATGTGATGAAAATTGCTTAACCAATATCCGTGTTATATATTTGACCTTTAGCTTTCAAGTATGACTTTAATACGAATCGAGCTTCATCCCTTTGAATATTATTAATCACTTTTATGCCTCGTAGCGACAAGCCTCCCACCCAATCATCCGGTTTATCCCCTTCATCAAAGCCAATTTCTCTTGCATCGCTATCGGTTGCACCAGTAATAACTCGACGAATACCAGCCCAGGGGATCGAACCCAAGCACATGGCACAAGGCTCTGTACTTGTTACTAATTCATAATCGAGCGATGAATGCCCACTTAGATCAAAAGACCCAAGCTTTCGTTGAGCTAATGTAATAGCTACGATCTCAGCGTGTAATACAGATAAACCTTGGTTTGTCACAAGGTTCACACCTAATGAAATTAGTTTGCCAGAATTAGCTTCAAAAATTGCAGCTGCAAAAGGCCCACCTGTCTGCATCTGGATATTTTTTTGGGACGCAGCAATTACAAATAACATTCGTTTCTTAATATCAGACGATTTGGTATATGTTTGGCCAAATAACTCTAGCCAAGCCGGTAACCCAACTTCAACCTTACTCGCTTGTAAGAACATGATTAGATCACCGTTTAAGCTACCAAGAATATTGAAAGTCTAATTTGATTTGTGTACACATGATAATTGCCGGTTATGTATCCGAGATAATAAAACAATCGAGAAAATTGCACCAATTAGCGCTATTGCCATATCTGACTGAGTATCCCAAATGTCACCCTGAGTTCCGAGAAATGCTTCAGCATCCGTGCCAGATGCTAATGCAACCCACCACTCTATTAACTCATAAAATGCACTGAAAGCCAGACAGATTGAAACAATAAATAAATTTAGCCAGGCTTTACTACTAACAACCTTTTTTCGTATTAGTATTTCTCTTGCTAATAAGGCCGGCACAAAGCCTTGAGCAAAATGGCCTAATTTATCGTAGTTGTTTCTTTCAAGATCAAAGATAACTTTGAAAGAATCAAATAAAGGGACCTCAGCATAAGTAAAGTGACCACCAATCATCAAAATAACACAGTGAACTAATATGAAAAAATAGAGAACAGGTGTTAAACGAAAAGTTCTGTAGGTACAAACTAACAAAACTGCCCCTATCAAGGCAGGTAGTACCTCAAGAAACCAGGTGAATTGATCTTTTGGATTAACCCCTGACCAAATTAATACAATACCAAAGATTAGCCCCCACAGAAATTTGATAAATATACGCTCCTTATTTATTCAGTTTAGAAATTAATTGCCTTTACTGAAGCTAATGATCCTCTTCACAATACAACGTTATGGATTCAATTACTTGCTCTAGTTGATGACTAAATAGTTGCAGCACAAGACCTTCAACTTCAACATCGTTATTCGAGAGAATATCATCAATCTCTTTCGCTGTTTGAGAAAGTTCCAAGGCGCCAATGTTTGCAGATACGCCTATTAGATTGTGTGTTAAAGCTTTAGCATGTTTAATATCACTAATTTTTAGTGCTTCGAAAAGTTCCTGATCAATGTTTTTATATTTAGTAGAGAATTTTCTAATCACTTTTTCAAATAATGCGTGTTTACCATTGCAAGTATTTAGGCCTGAATTAATATCAAGCCCCTTAAAATCGGGGATATCTTTCAAATCATTAGGGTCATCAATTGACACGACCTCCCCAGAGGAGGCCTGCATAGCTCCAACCAAGAGATCATCCTGTCTAACCCCTTGTTTAGTCCTGCACAAGCGCGACAAAGCGCCAAACAACTCTTCTGGTATAATCGGCTTCGTCAGGTATTCATTCATACCGATTGCCAAACCTTCTTCACGGCTATTTGTTGTAGCACTGGCTGTTAATGCAATAATTGGAATCTTATTCCATTTATCCTGAGACCGGATCTGTCTGGCCGCTTCCACCCCGCCCATAATAGGCATTTGAATATCCATCAAAACCACATCAATTGTTTCTTGCTGTTTACTTTTTTGTTCCAACAAATCAATTGCGGCCTGCCCATTATCTACAACAAACACCTCTCCACCACAATCTGCTAATAACTCAATGACAATCTCTTGATTGATCGGATTATCTTCTGCGAGTAATACTCGTAATTGACCAACTTGTTGATATAGCGCTGAGGATAATTCACTTAATGGTGTAAAGCCTTGGCGCACAGTGATTTCGTTGACATCCTTACTATTCAAACACTCATAAAAATTTGTGAAATAAACAGGTTTCTTTAGACTGGATATTGAGTATGACGAAAGAATTTTTGGGAGCTGTACACAGTCACTTAAATAAACAAATTTAAAATTATTAACTTCATGTTTTTTGTGTTGCTGATAAAAGCTTAATATTTCTATTTCAGAAAAGCTGTCATCCATTAAAATCACGTTGACAACGTCATGACTACCATCATGAATTTCAAGTAATTCTGAACTCTGAATATTAACGCCATATGCACTCAAGGTGTTGTTAATTGCTTGTAGCGTGTCTTTATCCTTACTACAAAGTAAAACGTTACTAGCGTCATCTGGGAGATTTATTAATTGTTCAGGAGCGATGCACAGCGGCAAAATAACACTGACTTCTGTGCCTTTTCCTTCTTCGCTTATTAGCTTGAGGTTTCCCCCCATTAACTCGCTTAACTGTTTACAAATAGCTAACCCCAAACCAGTTCCACCAAACCGGCGAGTGGTAGATGCTTCTGCCTGAGTGAATGGTTCAAACATTAAATCAGCGACAGACTGCTGCATACCCGGCCCTGAATCTTTTACTTCAAACTCTAAAGTAAGTAAGTCCTGTTTTTTTTCAAGCACTCTAATTGATAAAACTACTTTACCTTTTTGAGTAAACTTGATGGCATTACTTAATAAGTTAAGTAGTACTTGATTAATGCGTACTATATCTCCGGTTAGAAATGTTGGCGTATCAGGAGCTACATCAAATATAAGCTGAATATCTTTGTCTTGGCTTTTCAGGTTTTCGAGTACAGCCAAGTATGCGAGCAGCTCATCTAAAGAGAAGTCAGCCATCTCAATATGCATTTTTCCGGCTTCTACTTTTGAAAAATCCAGGATGTCGTTAATAATTCTCAGTAAAAAATTTGCAGAGTTATGTACTTTTTCAATGTAATTTCGTTGCCTACTTGGTAGCTCACTTTGTAAACTCAAGTAGGATAGATTAATGATGGCATTCATTGGTGTACGTATTTCATGGCTCATATTTGCTAAAAAAGCACTTTTAGATTCATTGGCTCTCGCGGCTATTATAGACGAATCTTCGGCCTGCTCTTTAGCAAGCTTTAGTTCCTGAGTGCGGAGTTTAACCAGCTTACTGATTTTGGCATTAGTATTACGTATCCCTAGAGTGTAATAAATAAAACCAACCAGTAAGAACATGCAAAGTAAAACAAAACTAACTAGCACTGATATGGATGCTAGCTGGGCCACTTTTAGGCCCTGTACCATTGTTACTCTTGGAATAATAGCATGAACATCCAATACGGGTAGACCTCCAAGCCCCAGAATTTGTCCAACTATTTCCAATGAGTTCTCATCAATTTCAGTGACCCCGTTATGATCAACATGCAAATAGTTAAAATGAGAGTTCAGCTCATTTTTAGGCGTTGTGTTTCTCAATAATTTAGCCGTAAAGTCAACACGGGTTTGCCTTGCTAACTTATCTAAAAGCGTTTTTCCAAGAATGCGCCCCATTAACATTGTGCCTGCAATTGGCCCCTTCCCTCGGCTGGTCACAATCGGTTTAGACACGATTAGCATTGGGCCAGCATTTGAATCCATTATGCCAGCAATAGAACTATCGACTGAGGTGTGATCAAACAAGACTTCAATAGAGGCTGACGTGTCTTTAGGAAATTCTTTGACATGAATTAATCCACCTTGAGCAGAATCAAACACATCACCCCAAACAAAATTGCCTTGAGGATTGTAAAAAAAGATTAGATTTATTCCACTACTGCCTTCCAAAGTTTCCCAAACTAAATTTGAATCAATGTAGTTTTGATTTCGATCCTGAACAAAACGATAAGTATCGTCCCAGACTGCCCAATCACCCGCCAGTAATTCAATATGCTCAACTTCCCTTTGAATCGCATCCATGACCCTTTGTAGTTCAGTTTCAGCCTGTTTTTGCTCAAGTTTGATAAAGCTCGGTAGAATTACCCAGCGTTGCAAGGCATGATTCACGCCTGCAAAAAACAATACGGCGAAGACGACCAAAATCCCCCATCTAAATGAACTCATTTTCATTGTGTTCACCTACCTAATTCCAGTTAAAAGTTAGAGTAAACTTTTTAAATCTGAAATAGTCCTACCTAAGCGCTTGCCTACTTCGCTGATTTCTTGCACTGAATTGAAGGTTTGTTCAAGTGCAGATGAATAGGTCATACGTAGGTGATTTTCTTTCTCTTCAGTTAAAGATAGGTTTTGTACATCATCTTGCAAATTCTGAAACTTACCTTCCATATCACCACTAAATTTGAGCAGAGACATTTTAATCAAGCGTTCAGACGCTTGTAGTTCATCACAAGCGTTCTGCACGGTTTTGACTACCTTATGATCCAAATTCAAGTTACTTGATAAGTCGAGGTGTTCCGCACAGGCTGAAGCAATTTTAAGAAGTAAAGGTATGTGTTCTTTCATGCGATCTGTGATCATTTCATCTTCAGGCATACTCTTTATAAGCACACTCACATACTTATCGTTGACCTGAACCTGATCATTAAACTCGTAAATGTCACCTCTTTCTTTAAGCATCACGAGTACCTCTTCTTCAATAGGTGAACAAGAACCCAAATTAGTTAGTGACACTGTTTCTTGCTGCCCACAAACAAGAACGGCAGCGCTTAAACTGCCTATTTCCTGTAGCGTCCTCAGTACTAAATCGGCAAGCTCTAGATAGCTTTTGACACTAAAAACATTCACTGAAAACTGAAGAAGCACACCCATTTCGCCACTTCCACTAGCTACATTCATGAATGCCTTGGAAAGCTCAATTCGCCTATCATCAAGTTTTTTTCGTTGTTCTTGTTGTTGAATGATTAGTTTTATTTTAGCTAGTAATTCTTGAGGCTCACAAGGCTTGGCAATATAGTCATAGCCGCCAGCAGCGTAACCTGCTAATCGCTCTTCGTTGCTTGTCTTGGAAGAAATAAACATCACTGGGCATTGCGGCTGAATGTCATGTAGGCGTCGACAAACCTCTAAACCATCCATTCCAGGCATATCGACATCCAGTAGTACCAAATCAACCGGTGATTCATTTATTCGCTGTAAGCAGTTTTCGCCGCGGGTAAAACACTCGACCTCGTAATAATCTTCGAGAGTTCCCTGCATAAGATCAAGGTTGATGTCTTCATCATCAACCACCAAAATGCTTTTATTAACGTCTACACTGCTCATATACAGACCTACCTTAATTAATATCAGGGACAGGAAACTCCACCCTTTATTAAGCAGGGTGGAATTATATGAAACATTGATACACTACATCTTCACCTGCTAATAAACACATCAACAAAATAAAGCGATAATTTTTAACCGTACGGTCTTTAAATATAAAGTTAAAACACAGCTAAAAAATCAATATTTTCTTCGCTTGAGTGTAGTTCAACCAATGAAACCAAGCATAGTTTACTAATTCAAATAATTACAGTATCTCTGCCATCTTGAATAGCTTAATCGATCATTTTTACTGTATTTAAAGACTTCCCATAATCATTTATTAACCACCGCCCAAACTGAGATATTCTCTATTGACCCCAAATAACTATCTTAATATTATTATGGTTTCAGCATTACTGTTAACTTATGTTAATAAGATAGCGTTAAGTAGATGTAAATCAGGACAAACCACCTATATTGGAATTTTGTTTAAGCGTAATAGTAAAACTATAATTATATGCCTTGGAGTTTGTTGACAGGAAAATCAACAGCTGTACTCAAGGACATATGAAGGAGAATGAATTATGACTGTTCTAAATGTAAACGACCTTTCTATTTTCAAGTCTAGACAAGTTATAGATCATGATGAAAGCTGGGCAATTAAATTGATGAATGAATGTGAACAAGAAAACGTACAGAATGAAGAGAACCTTCAGGATGATATTATATTTATTGATAATCACACGGTAAATTCGAAATCTTCAACAATTATCGACTCTCAGAAAACAGACACATCATTAGAAAACACATGCACACCTTCAGCAATCGAAATTCAAATATTGGCTGCAAAAAATACAAAAAAGGCACACCAAGATAAATTACCCGTTAAACCAAAGAAAAATCTCATGACACTTTTTAGAAACAAGTAAGCGAGACACCAAGACTCAGTAAGTTCTCAACACATCTGCCTCAATTGAAGTTTATTAGTGGCAGAACTTATCTTTCATACTCATTTTTACTATCTTCAATAAGCACTTACTGAGTTGATAGGCTTTAATTATGAAGAAACAAAACCAAACATCAAACAAAAATACTTAGCTATGATGGCACGCCGGTATCAGATTAGATAATGAGCTCCTGTCATTTTTTAATAAAGACTTCTATGATAAGTAAGTCTTTATTAAGGTTACATTTTGATGCATTCACTTTACCCTGAAATTCAAGCCTACCAAGAACACCTATTGCCCGTTAGTGATACCCATTCTCTTTATATCGAGGAGTCTGGTAATCCCCAAGGTATTCCTGTTCTTTTTGTTCATGGAGGCCCTGGCGGTGGGTGCGATCATAAGTCACGCTGCTTTTTTGACCCCGAACAATACCGGATTATTATTTTTGATCAACGAGGTGCAGGCAAAAGTACGCCTCATGCAGAACTGAGTGAAAATACAACACAACACTTAATCAACGACATTGAGAAAATTCGCCAATTCCTTAAAATTGACTCTTGGGTTTTATTTGGTGGTTCCTGGGGCTCTACCCTTAGCTTATTGTATGCACAGGCTTTTCCAGACCGAGTTTTAGAATTAATTTTGAGAGGTATATTTTTATGCCGGAAGAAGGATCTTCAGTGGTTTTACCAGGAAGGAGCCAGTCGACTTTTCCCTGATGAGTGGCAACAGTTTGTAAAACCTGTTTCCGAAAGTGAACGAGATAATTTTATCGCTGCCTATTATAAATTACTTACATCAGAGAATGAATTGAAACGCATGGCAGCGGCTAAAGCCTGGTCTGGGTGGGAAGGTGCCTGCTCGACATTAAAAGTAAATAAAAGTGTTAAAGATCACTTTACAGCCCCACAAATTGCATTAGCAATGGCTCGTATTGAGTGCCATTACTTTATTAACGATAGTTTTATTGATGAAAACCAAATCATTAATAACATGGGTAAGATCTCGCATATTCCCGGCGTTATCATACATGGACGTTATGATGTCGTCTGCCCGTTGGACAACGCGCTGGAATTAAAAAACAATTGGCTGGAAGCACAATTACATATTATCAGAGAGGCTGGACACAGTGCTTTTGAAGCAGGCAATACTGATATGCTCGTACGTGCAACAAACGAAACAGCGCAGCGATTAAATTCAGCTTAAAGTCTCTTATCGACCTTATCCATCATCAAAACAAGGGTATTTTTCAAAAGCTTCAAAATGGTCATTTGGCAGCCCATATAACAGATTAGCCAAATCATCACATCTAGCTACCCACTCATGACCTATTCGTTTAGCACTTTCGCGCATTGACCATTGCAAACATTTTAATTTTTGCATCACAGATTCAAACATTAGCGCAATAGTTTCTACTTCAATAAATTCATTTTCCTGTCCTTTAATCGCCACCTCAGATAACCAAGTACGAATATCGGGTTCCCATATACCTGAGTTCTGATAAAGCTGTTCAAGGCTGGCAATCATAGTCGTAGAACGCTCGGTGTCTTCAATAGATTTTATCTTTTGCATCTCAGATGAACACGCTTTTGCTAGCAATAACCAATGAACAAGAAAACGCTGCAACACGATTAAATATTTTGCTAGAGGCGGCATGAACTCTATGGGAATAACCAGTGAAGTGGCGACGGCACCTTTTCTTAGCATTTCTACAGCAGCGTTATATACGTCGATATTTATACCCTCACTTTCTACCTGAATAACAGGCAACAAGTGACCACTACAATAACCTCGAGGTTTTAATGTATTCGAATATGCTTCATTAAGCATGACGGCCAGCCCTACAATCTGACTTTCAATACTATTCTTATCGCCAATAATTCCTCGTGGCCACCCGGAACCATCTTTTCGTTCGTTATAGGCTAAGATGGTATCTCCTACACGCTTAGAAAGGTTCGGAACCTTATCTAGAAATTCTTTCCCAAGCAATAGTTGCTCTTTATAGAGCGCCCTTTTTTCGGACTCTGGCAACTGATCAACCGAAAGAGCAGCCTCAGGGTCAATATTCAAAAAACCTGCGTCATGCATTTGGGCAGCTGCAAATACAAGCTCTATCGCTTCATCTTTCAATCCTAACTGCTGAGCAATTAAAATTGCAAAGCCTGTTGCGCTTTGAGTATCAGTATATTTTTTGGGCATGCGTTCTTCAAAAACAGTTAGTTTTTGAGAAATCAAAGGATAAGCATTAAGTAAGCCGCACTGACGAATCAACTCTTTCGTGGTTTCGGAACCACCATCTTTACCAAAGGTGTTTTTTTGCGCCAAACGTATATCATTGAACAATTCATTAGGAGAAAGTGTAACAGTTAAATTAACCTGCAATTCAATAGGTAAATCTAACTTAAATCTAGAGATTTTATTTGCTACATCTTCCGTAATATTGGTGCCTTTTGGAATAACCGTTGCACCTAAGCTATTACATATATCCTGTGTGGTAATGACCGGGTTCGTTTTATTTATTTCTACTAAATGATCCGCATAAGAATTTCGTTCTGAATACTGCACCATACTGATCTAAAACTCCGATATTTTTATATTTATAGTCTATCAAAATAGGTATTCCAGTTACGTTATTCCTTTTTATCATATCTACATACCTTTGATAATATTATGGTATAAAATTAAACTAATACAAGGAGGAGAATCATTCAAATTTTTAATCTAATACTTGAACAATAATCCAAAAATTGTTTCGTCAAACCTAGCGATATATTAACGCCAAAGATAACCGCCATTGTGCTTATTGTTTTCAAACTATTTTTATATGAAAGAGTTGAATAACTTAGAGTGCTTCTTGAGTACAAACCAATCAATGTTCGATACCTAAAACACAGTTATCCTCAACGAGTCACTTAATAGCCTTCAAGTTTTGATATATTATGCTACCCAATATTAGCCAACCTTATGTACCAAGAGTGATTCCCTTATTATGAAGTCGATTAATCAATTTCGTCTAACTACTGCTGCTCTTAAACGTTTATATCTAGACAAAATTATTATTTCAGAAAATTCCCAGAACTTAAATCTTATTTTGAAGCGTAACCCTAAACTGGTTATCGCTCTAAACCATGGCCCAATGGCTGGCGCACTCGCAGGGCTAATAGGTATAGCAGATGTATTTCAGATAAATGGTGGCGGTACTAGAATACCATTTGGTATTACCTGGCGTAATTTTTATGACTTTCCAGTTACCAAACAAATATTGTCATATTTAACGCAAGTAGATAAAGGCGTTAACGTTGATGAAGCAAGTCACCTTTTATCAAACACAGAGTTTACTGACTGCTTCATTATGCCTGAAGGCGAGCTGTGTAATTTTGGCAACGGTTTAGATATTCAACCCTTTCTTAGCCCGCGGTTTATTGAGCTAGCAATTCGAAGCAATACTCCCGTACTGATAACGGCCCATCAAGGTTCAGAAAACTGGGCGTGGCCTCTATCAATCAATAATAAATTAAAGCCGCTCTTTAAATGGTTACCCAAAAATATGCAGGATAGCTTTGATGAGTCGGGTATCATTAGTATTCCAAAGCCTTATCGACGAAAACTGGGGAAACTGTATATGAGTTTTTATCTATACCGTCCAAAGTTAAAATCAACTGATCTGGCTGAAGAAATGAATGAAAGACTAAAACAACTAAATGTAGAAGCAGACAAGGTCCGAAAACAAATGCAGAAGATGGTTACTCAACTTTCATTAGAACGAACATCAAAACATTCATTAAAAAAGAACAATAGCAAATCAGAATAGTTTTAAGTGGCTTCTTATCCAGGATTCTTAATAAGTCGTCAGTGGCGAGACACGCCAAATGGTTTAGTGCTCCGCTACTGGTTACATACTGAAGCCGGCCCTTTATTGGTTGAACAGGAAAACCAGGAAGGCGTTTTCTTTATTGAAGCGCCCTACCTTAAAAAAGCCTTATTACTTACGCGAAACTTCCTTCACAGGTATCGTCCTTTAGAATTAAAATCATTCTCTCAACAAACAGTCTCAGCCTTTTACTTTACTAGCCAGAAGAGTTTACGTAGTGCTGCCAAAATGCTGAAACAGAATGGTATTGAGCCACTTGAAGCCGATGTTAGAACCGTAGATCGCTACCTTATGGAGCGCTTTATCACGAGTACACTAACCGCTACAGTGAATAAAACAGTAACAGGGCAATGTTTATCCATCAAAAATGCCAAACTTGAACCGTCAGAATTCAACCCTGATTTTCGTATCATTTCTTTCGACATAGAAACAAACTTCAACACCAATCATCTGCTCTCAATCGCTGTTTATGGCAAAGATGTAAAGCAGGTATTTATGCTGGGAAATTTAGCTAACAACCAAACCATTGAACATACTTTATTTTTGAACGATGAGCGTAGTTTACTGATAGCATTCATGGACTGGTTGCATAATTACGACCCTGACATTCTTATTGGCTGGAACTGTATTAATTTTGACTTACGTATATTAGAGCAAGCCTGCAAACGTTTGAAATTAATGTTTAATATAGGCCGAAATCATGAGGTGGTTGAGTGGCGAACAAGCGCAGCTAATGAAGGACACTATTTTGTTCTCATCCCTGGTCGGGCCGTATTGGACGGTATTGATACACTTAAATCAGCTACTTATAGCTTTGAAAGTTTCTCCTTAGAGTCAGTATCCAGAGAACTATTAAATAAAGGGAAACTAATACACAACCCTGATGATCGAGGCGAAGAAATTCTCCGTCAATTTCATGAAGATAAAACTGCATTAGCCAAATACAATTTAGAAGACTGTAAATTAGTCTGGGACATTTTTAAAAAAACAGACCTTATTCAGTTTGCCATTGAACGCGCAAATTTAACAGGCTTAGCCTTAGACAAAGTTGGCGGCTCTGTTGCCGCATTCGAAAACCAATATTTACCTCGCTTACATCGACAAGGTTATGTCGCACCTAATTTACCCGAAAACCCTCAGGGCGTCGGTAGTCCGGGTGGTTACGTCATGAGTTCTCAGCCGGGGTTATATGATCATGTACTAGTATTGGATTTCAAAAGTCTATACCCCAGCATCATCCGTAGTTTTCTAATCGACCCTTACGGTTTAGCCGAAGGAGATAAACTTATGCCTTCAACTAACTCATCTACTGAAAACTCATCACATATCACGTCACCGGCGACAGCTTATGACTCTTGTCTTTTTTCCAAAGGGTTTCGGGGAGCTTTTTTCAAAAAACAAAACAGTATTTTACCTGGTTTAATCGAGCATTTATGGCAAGCTCGCGACAGAGCCAAAGTAGCAAAAAGACCCGCCCTGTCACAAGCTATCAAAATAATCATGAACTCTTTTTATGGCGTGATGGGTACACCTGGCTGCCGCTTTTTTGATGCGAGACTCCCAAGTTCAATTACCCTTCGGGGACATGAAATCATGAATCAAACTCGCGAACTGATTGAGCAAAAAGGTTTTCAAGTGATTTATGGCGATACAGACTCAATTTTTGTCTGGCTAAATCAGTCTGTAGACTTGAAACAAGCAGACATGATTGGCAATCAACTGGCTAAGGAAATTACTTTGTGGTGGTCACATCACCTTAAGTCTGAATATCAACTAGAAAGCGCTTTGGAGTTGGAATATGAAAACCACTTCACTCGGTTCCTGATGCCCACCATTAGAGGCTCTGAGAAAGGTTCAAAAAAACGTTATGCCGGTTTAGTTGTCAATGAAAACTTCAGTTACCAAACCCCAGAACCAGATAGTTATAATTTGATATTTAAAGGTCTCGAAACAGTCCGTACTGATTGGACGCATTTAGCACGAGAGTTTCAGAAAGAACTCTACAAACTTATTTTTTTAAACCGTGATTTCAAACCTTATATTCAACAAGTTGTACACGATTTAAAAGCTGGGCAATATGATGACAAATTAATCTACCGTAAACGCCTACGACGAAAGCTCCACGAATACCAACGAAATGTACCGCCACATGTGCAAGCAGCTCGCAAAGCGGATACCTGGTTAGCAGCCAGAAATAAGAAGCCTCGATATGAATACGGTGGCTGGATCGAGTATTGCTACACCCTGAACGGTCCAGAGCCTCTGGAATGCTTAAGCTCCTCCCTAGATTATGACCTTTATCTGGAACGCCAGATTGCGCCAATTGTTGATGGAATTGTCAACTTCCTCGGTACTTCTTACAATGAAATTACCAGTAGGCAAATGACACTTCTTTAGCCATGCCCTCCGCCATACTAATTTTCATTTAACCACAAAGCCTTTAATTTAAATTCTCCACCTGTAATTTCTAGTCATTTACTGAAACTCTGCTAAGTTATCTTTGTTAACAAAATAAACTATTGTAGAGCTTTACATGAAAAAGCAACTTAGCATGAAACCAATTATCTTCTGCCTTCTTTTTCTACTGGCTGCGCATGCAAACACCAAAGAAACCATCATTGTAGGACTCGCTCACTTCCCTCCTTTTATCGAAGCGCGCAGCGACAATGTAAGCGGTTTAGCTGCTAAGATGCTAGATTTAATGAATCATCATCAAAATAAATATCAATTCCAAGCCATTCCCACATTACCCGCGACCCGCCATGAGACTTTCCGCCTAGGTCGTTATGATATGTCTATGTTTGATAATATTGCTTGGGGTTGGCAAGATTTTAATGTTGATGCTTCGGATGTATATTTACAAGGTGGAGAAGTTTATATCACGCAAGCTATCTCTGGGCGCGATGAAGCTTATTTCACAGATTTCAAAGGCAAAACAATCATTGGCATTCAAGGCTACCACTATAAATTTGCAGAATATAATGCCGATGAAGAATATCTTAAGCAGACTTTTAATATGCAACTTACCAAAAGTAATCTAGGCAGTATTAAAATGTTGTTATCAGGAGAACGAGGTGATATCGCTGTGGTATCCATGTCTTTTCTTGCCAAATATTTAAAAGATAACCCAAGTGATAGAAACAGGCTTCTTGTATCTAGAAAACTGGACCAAACTTATCAGCACAGCATTATTTTACGTAAAGGGATTAAACCGACGATCGAAGAAATCAATACCATTTTAACCGAACTAACTCAAAATGGAGCACTCCAAAAACTATGGAAGTCCATTGACCCTAACTCTATTTATCCTAATTAATCTCATAACTTTTTACTTAGTTTATTGCTTACTTCCGAAACATTAGATCTAAAAATTAAGTTTGACCCATTAACATCTTAGTAATTTCTTCTGAAGACACTGGCTTACTAAAAAAGTATCCCTGTGCAAATTCACAACCTTGAGTTTTGAGATGTAACAGTTGCTCTTCCGTCTCAACACCTTCTGCAATAACCTTTAAACCTAGACTATGTGCCATAGCTATAGTTGCATCAACTAAGGTCTTATCAGCAGAATTTGTAGTAATATCACTAATAAAACTACGATCAATTTTCAAGGTACTGAAGGGATATTTACGCAGATAACTTAAAGAAGAATAACCTGTACCAAAATCATCCATAGATAGCTCTACACCCATGCGATCTAGAGAAGCCAGCGCTTCGTCGATATAGGCATGCCCACTCATTAAAACACCTTCTGTTATTTCTAACTCGAGTGAGCTGGCAGTGACGCCAGACTGCTTTATAGATGATTCAACAAAATCGACCAAACTAGGGTCTCTAAATTGTCTGGGTGAAAGATTGACTGCAATTTGAAATGTAAAATTACTTATTTGTTGCCATTGTTTCGCTAAAATCAATGCTTGAGTTAAAACAAATTGGCCAATAGGAATAATCAACCCCGTTTGCTCGGCAATAGGTATAAATTCATCAGGAAGTACATCACCTAATGTTAAGTTATTCCAACGAATTAGTGCTTCGACTCCAGTAATTCGATTGGTTCTAATATCAATTTGAGGCTGGAACAGTATATTGAATTCATTTCTCTCAATTGCCCCGTTCATCTGCTCTTCTATGCTAAGGCGTCGAGAAACTCGTTGATTCATTTCGTCAGTATAAAATGAGTAAGTATTGCGCCCGAGTTCCTTAGAGTTATACATTGCAGAATCGGCATTTCGAAGCAGTTCTGAAGCATTCTCTCCGTCACCCGGGTATACTGATATACCAACACTAGCCGTTAGTATTAGTTCTCGATTATCTACTTCAAAGGGTCGCCTTAACTGGTTTATCAGGTTTTTTACTACGGGCGTTGCATCAGCAATATGACTGAGGCCTGACAACAGAATAATATACTCATCACCACCAAGACGACCCACTGTATCACCTTGTCTAACGACACCCATAAGACGCTTACCAGCTTCAACTAATAAAGCATCGCCAGCTTCATGGCCAAGTGAATCATTAACTTTTTTAAAATCATCAAGGTCCAAGAAAAGTACAGCGACAAATTCATCTCTTCGCTGGGACTCTTTTATCAAATGGGCTAAGCGATTAAGTGATAAAAAGCGATTGGGTAGATTCGTTAACGCATCATAATGAGCCTGATGAATAATCTTCTGTTCTTGCTCTTTACGTACGGTGATATCGAGAACAATCGCACTAAAATATTGTTCTCCATTTAAAAACCACGAGCTAAGTGTCAACTCCATCTGAAAAATTTGTTTATTTTTACGTAACCCCGTGAGTTCATGACTTATCCCACCATGAACTAACCCTCCATTATCCATCGCCTTTGCAATACCCTGATCATGGCCCGCACGCAGATTCTCTGGAATAATAACGGTAACTGGCTTGCCCATGACTTCTTCAGAGGTATATCCAAATATTTTTTCAGCGCCCTTATTCCACTCTAATACAGCCCCATCCTTCCCAGTGATCAATATCATCGCTACTACCGATGACTGAAAAACTGCTCGAAATTTTTCTTCGTTCTCGATCAACTTAAGTTCCGATTCTTTACGCTGTGTAATATCCGCTGAAATTGCACACGTTCCTGTCAAACGCTGACTATCATCAGTCAGTGGGAACTTAATAGTGAGGTAAGTATGTAACGAGCCATCTTTATGTTGTACCTGTTCTTCAAATTCCATAGGGCCTTCGCGAGCAGCTTTGTCATTTTCCCATAAAGCATTCGCTATCTCGTAAGGAAAAAGATCAAAGATGTTTTTACCTACAAAATTATCATTTTCAAACCCGGCCAAAACATCAAACTGCCTGTTAACCAATGTCACATTACCTTTCAGGTCCTTGGTTGAAATCAGTGTGGGAGAATATTGGAGAATAGCTCTAAGTTGAGCTTCATTTTGTTGTAATGCCTTCTGTGTCGCTTTAAATGCCAACACAGCATCAGACAATGGCTGGAGGTACCGGTCTGGCTTAGCTGGAAGCACTACATCAGTCCTGCCTTTTGAAAGACGAATCAATGAACGGTTAATTTTTTCCATATCAAATGACATTCGATTTGAAAAATAAATAGCAGAAAAAACCATTAACGAGATCAAGATAAACGTCAGGAAGGTAATTATCTTGTGGTCATAAATTGACTTATCTATAAACTCAGACTCGGCTTCTAACCTGTGTACATAATATTCTGACAATTCTAATAAGAGCTCATTTAACTGTTGCAGTATGCCGTTTGCCAAAAGCAGTTCTCTTCGAGCAAGGTTAGCACTAACAGTTGAAATCTCGATGGAGTCAATGATCACACCTTTGTATTGCACCAGCTCTATTCGAATCTTCTCAACTACGTCATTTTGTTGCGTTTCTGTTGAATTAACGACATCAAAGGCCTGATTAAACTCTGCTTCTATCTTGTAATAATCATTGAGTATTTGACGGCCACTTATATAAACCTTTTCCTCATCGGGCTCGTCAATTACTTGTAACAATACTTCTGAAAGCTTGGTGTGGTTATTTGTCAGCAAAAGAGTCAGACGACTTATCTCACTAATCCGGGGTAAATTTATATTACTTAGCTGCTGAAATAGATCTGAGTGGGAGCGAAATATGGCATTAGCACTAAAATAGAGTACCAGCGTCAAAATAACACCTATAAACGGCGCGACCAAAAACCTGCCACGTAAAGAAAGAGACCTAAACATACAAATAACTACAAGCTTTTGTATTTATCATCGGGCCAGTCATCTGGTTTAATCATTCCTTTGTAAACAAGTGATTTTTTCTGTTTTTGAAACACAGCCATTGCCCCTTCAGGTTTTGGCCAGATTCCCAGACCATCTTTAAGGTTTGAGGTATGACCCACAAAAGCGATATTTTTTGCGCTGACTTTGGTTTCCATCATCATCAAATATAAACGATCTCCGAGACGTTTTGACTCTTGTTCATTTTTGCTTATCGAGAATTGAAGATTTGGTTCTATGCGAATTTCACCAAAAGTTAATTTAGCCGTGTCCCTGCATCGACAGTAGGGGCTGGATAAAATATCAGAAAATGGGATATTTAGAGATCTAATCGCTGCGCCAATATTATTAGCTTGCTGCACCCCGACTTCAGATAAATTCCTCTGGCCACTACAATCATCCAGATCTAATCTATTAGTATCTTTTTGGTCTCGATTAGTGATGCTATGACGCATGTAAATAATATGCCCACCTAACTTCAACTGCTTTATCAACGTTCCAGCAGGTAAAACCTCTGAAATAACGACATTCTCCGCTAAGGCAGAATGAACATAAAACAAGGTAAGCAAAAGCAATCTCAGCATTTTAATGCTCCAAAGCTACCAATCATATTATTTCTTAATTTAGTATAGGTATTAATAGGAAAAGAGCTACTAATCACAGGCTCTTCAGCGCTAGCGTTTAATTATGTCTTTCCAAGTTAAACTATTTGAATGAATTTTAAGCTTCATTAAATAAAGTTTTTAACCAAGCCAAAATAATCTGATTGCTTTTTTCTTTGTAGGTATTAACGGGTGTCACTAGATAAAAAGCTTCTTGAATTGTCATAAACCGCTCTGAAACGAGACTTAAGCGCCCTTCACTAACCATACGCTTTGTTATAGGAAAAACACCAATAGCAATACCCAAGCCTTCTTCAGCAGCTCTTACAGCCGCGTCGTATGAATCAAAGAAGAGTTCTTTTTTTGGTGTGAATTGATAGTTCATATGATCCATTAGCCGTTGCCAGTCATTAACTTGAGATCGAATATGGATGAGTGTCTGGTTTTTAAAGTCCGATAGACATATCACAGGGTATTTTTCTATATAATCTTTGGAGGCGACCAGATTAGTTTTCACATTTGAAATAAGCGCAACATCATAATCCCCCCAAGGTGGAATTCCAAAACGTATCGCTGCGTCTAACTTACCGGGCTCCAAATTTTCCAACTTGGCACTGCTTTCGACCAAAAGATTAAAGTCTGGATAGACTTCATGGAAAGAAGATAACTGAGGAATCACCACCTCATTTGCAATATAAGGAATCATGCTAATTGTTATGGATGATGAAAAATACTGAGATCCGAATTGGGCATAGCCCACTTCATAAGTTCTTATCGTTTTTTTTGCTACTTGGTAGAAGTCTTCACCCGCTTTAGTTAATTGAACCTCTCTTTTCTTTCGGCTGAATAACGTGAGTCCAACATACGTTTCTAAGGTTTTTATTTGTTGACTGATTGCAGAAGGACTGACATGTAATTCTTCGGCAGCAACTTTAAAACTGCGATGATTTGCAGATGCGACAAAAGCAGTAAGGTATTGAATGGGTGGCAGACGTGGCATATTAGACATAATAGTTATCAACCCAATGTATCAAAAATAGTTTAGATCTATTGATGTAATAAATAACAAACGATAGCTTAATTCTAACAAGTTAAGTTAGAAATTCTAATTTAATAGTAAGAATTTCGTGTTTGTAAATCCCGTCACTTTCTTAGATTATAAAACTCATCAAATATCAGTCGGTGAAAATGTCTTCCCCTCTGAACCAATCATAAGATATTAAATCTAATGCAGTAATTGAGGATAGAATAGTGCCGATAAAATACATTGACTATAATCAAGCTAAAGAGCCTACAGGCTTACGAATGATCGTCGTGGGTGGTTTACCTAGCCCTTGGGGAGAAGCGGCAAAAGGTATTTTTCATATCAAGAAAATACCTTTTTCAGCGGTTTATCACAACCCACACGATAAAGAGATGGCAAACTGGGCGGGTTCACCAAGTGCTCCTGTCGCCATCTATGAAAATGAAGCACCGCATTCAAGCTGGAAAGATATACTCTTACTCGCAGAACGCTTATCACCTGAACGCACTCTCTTGCCAGAAGACCCAACAGACCGCGCGCTTACTTTGAAACTTTGCCACGACATATGTGGAGAGATGGGTCTAGGCTGGGTTCGAAGACTCGAAGGTGTACACAAAGGTTTGAAGGGTGAAAAAGGCGGTTTTCCAGAAATGATCGCCAAATATCTGGCTTATAAATATGGTTACCACCAACAACAATCGACAGACAGTAGTGCACGAATTATAGAACTATTGAATATGCTGACAGCACGTCTAAAGATGCAGCATAATGCTGGTAAACGCTTTTATGTTGGCTCAACACTTTCTGCCGTCGATATTTATAGCGCAACGTTTATGGCTTATTTCAAACCATTGCCTGCAGAACAGTGTCCAATGGACGAGACAATTCGTACCGTATTTGAAACACTCGATGAGCAAGTATTAGCTGCCCTCAGCCCAATACTTATAGAACACAGGGACTTTATTTATTCTGAGTTTCTTGAACTTCCACTATCGCTTTAGCAATAAGAGCATGTGTGGGACAGTACTTTCTTTAAGCTATAGTTTTTCTCACTCTTTAGTTGGGGTCCATTTATTCATACCGATGCAGATATAAGGAACTGGATTCCGGCTTAAAAAACTACCGGAATGACTGAGGTGCGAGGTGTTCTAATTGGGTGACAGACTAATATTTATCAGCATGACTAGCTCGTTGGCCTATCACGGTAAGTGCCGCAACACGATAGGCCTCAGCTAATGTTGGGAAGTTAAAAATGCTCTCAACAAAAATATCTACATTCGCATTAGATAACATTGCCATCTGACCAATATGAATTAATTCAGTCGCACCCTCACCAACTATTTGGACGCCAAGTATTTTCTCGCCATTCTCGTCACAAATAATCTTTAACATTCCATCGCGGATACCATTTATTTGTCCTCGTGAAATTTCTTCAAAATTTGCACGCCCTATGGTAATTTTTCCGTGTTCTTTATTGGCCTGTTGCTCAGTTAGTCCTACGGCTGATAATTCTGGAATACCATAAATACCCGACGGAATTGTTTTACTCATGGGGCCAACTTCAATACCTAATGCATTGCAACTCGCCCTTCGCCCCTGCTCCATTGATGCTGAAGCCAGTGAGGGTGGGCCGATTACATCCCCTGCGGCATAGATGTGCGAAACTTGAGTTTGCAGCAATTCATCAACTGAAATATTGCCATACTCATTTAAATCCAGACCAGCATTTTCAAGGTACAAATCTTTTACATTTGCCTCTCTCCCTGCGGCACAAAGTAACTTTGATGACTTAACCACAGTGCCATCATCACAAGTTGTGATAACTTGCGATAATCCATCCCACTCTACTGAGCTGACATTTTTTTCACCTAACCACTTTCCTCCCATTTCTTGGAAAGCATGAACAAATTTTTCAGTTAAGTCACTATCCATAAAACCTAACGGTAATGGATAACGATCTACCATAGTTACTTTGACACCCAAGGCTTGAAAGATCGAGGCATATTCACTGGCTATAACACCGCCACCCAAAACGGTTAAACTTTTAGGTAAATAAAGCATGGTGAGAATAGAATCACTATCAAAAATATTTTCATGGTCGACAGGGATATTAGCTGGTTTACATGGAATTGACCCCGAAGCAATCACAAAGGACTTTCCTTGGCAGTTTTCAGACTCACCTCGTACTTTGGTAATTTCAATTTCATTGGCTGAGATAAATTTAGCACGACCATGGATACGTTCTATATTATTACGCTCTATCTGGCTCACCATAAAACCATCATGAGCTTTTAAAACTTTATGCAAGCGATCGATTAACGTAGACATTTCTGTATCTTCCGCTAATTCAAAGTTACATAGTGCGGCATTCTCACGCATTTTTTTTACGCGTAACGCATTTTCACGCAGTGTTTTACTCGGTATCGTTCCGCGATGAACGCATGCGCCGCCGAGGTATTGATCTCGCTCAATTATAGCCACGTTTTTACCTGCTTTAGAGGCTTGTACTGCAGCTTTTTGCCCCGCTGGGCCGCTGCCAATTACGATCACATCAAATTGTTTCATACTCGCATCGCCTCAAAACCGGATTTCACAATATCCCCTTTATTTTTAAGTGTTTCAATATCATTTTCATACAAGTTTAAAGCTGCAAACACACCATCGTTTAAAACGTCATCAAAGCCATCTTCATTTGGGTCAAGCATCACAGTTGCCAATTTTGATGCACCGTTGACCACCATTGCTTGCTCTGCATTACGCTTGGCGTCACTATAGCTTTGATAATGCTGCACCGATTCCTGTACGATAATGGGCATCCCCCATTTTTCAACTACGGCGACACCAAAAGCCACATGAAATTTTTGCTCCAACAACAAGACTTCTTCATGGGAAATTGAGTAATTCTTATCACGGATGCATTCAGAAATAGATTGCAGAGCTACCGGCCGACCAATGCTATGCAGCAATCCACATAAAAACGATGCTTCAACATTCTTTCTACTCACTCTGGCAACTTCTTTTCCCCAGAGTCCAGTGCACAATGCATGACTCCAAATATCGACTATACGCCCCTCAAAACCTGGGGCATCAAACATTTTACTGTTTAACGATGCGACTAGTGATATTTCAGTAAGAACTCCCATCCCTAGACGGGCGATCGCTTGCTGTAAGGAAATCATTGATGCATTGGGTGTATAAGCTGCTGAGTTAGCAATACGCATGACGTGGCCAGCTAACGCTTGATCACCTTGTATTAGTTTGGCGAGTTGTGCTGCATCTGAATCGGGATCATTAGATAAAGCCAATACTCGACTTGCTACGTCAGGAAGCATCGGGACTTCAATTTTACCTTGACTCACTAAACTATCTAAATAAATGGATATTTCTTGACCTTGAGGGCTAAATTCAATTGTGGTACTTGTCACTAAAAACGTCTCCAATCATTTCTTATTTCATTTAGTGTAGACCAGCTCTGGGAAGGCGTGATGTTGAATCACAAATAACGTTCTATAAAATCAGTTTAGGAAGTATTTCTTCATTTTCTTGATAATAACTCTCCGGCTTCAGCATCCTATACCGCCACAATATTTACCAAATAGACTCAAAGGCCATTCCCCCATCGGTGCTGCCAGCTATTCCCCAGGGTGCGCAACAAATTTATTGGGGTTCTGGTTTATGACATAGTCCTTAAAAACTTCTCGGTATTTTGCATTTTTACCATACCAACGCTCAACATTAGATAGCTGATCCATTAGCATTTCATTAGTAATAACTTTATCTATCTCTGCCATCACTTCTTTGCCAAAAGACGTTTTTGAACAATGAGAGTGCAGGCTCGAATACATTGGTATCTCTTCGATATTATAAAACTGATATTTATTTGGAATACCTCTTATTTCAGCATCAAAAATAGCTTGGGCAGAAAATGCAAAAAAATAGTCCAATCGCTCTCTATCCAGCATTGATAAATGAAATTCAACCTCCCCTCGTGAGGAAAAATGAACATTTTCCTTGCCCCTGTTTTGCTCAAGCAAGTCATTCACCTTTTTGGAATAACTCATATCCTCCAGATACCCTAATGTAAGGTCCGACTTTAGAAGCAAACTTTCTAAGGATAGTATCTCTCCCGGTTTACCAAACAAATCCTGCTTTGCTTTTAAGGTTAAAATTCCTGTAGGTGGTGCTAATGAAACCGCCCTACTATGCACCCTGTATTCTTTGCTACCAGGAATTATCCAGGCCCATGCAACACAGACATTTTCTTCACGAATCAGAAGGTTATATCGTCGAGTATTACTAATAATGTTTTCATGCTGATATTGAGGAAGTTTGAGCTGTAAAGCCTTGGTAAAAGAGTCACCCAAACCTTGACCAGCATATTCCCCCTTAGTTATGAAGTTAGGAGATTGCTCCCAGGTTAACCAACGTATAGTCGGTTTTTCCTGCGTAAAAGCAGATACTGGTATAAAGGACAATACCAGTAGAGTACTTGCTAGCATGGCTCGCAAAGTTGTTACCCTTCGTATTATATTAACCACCTAAAGAGTTCAACTCTTCCGACGGAGGTACATTCAAAAAATTCTTGAACCCCATAATTAAACCCTAGTCGTTTAAAACCAGTCATGCTCCATAGAGAAAAACCTGCGACAAAGTCGTCATTAAGTGTCCAATTTAAGGTTCACTTCTGTTTTTACATGCCCTTAGAATCGTTTGAACTTTGACTCATCAAGCTTAACGGCATCATTAATGGTATTATTTGATGTGGGCGTGTTTTCTGGTAACGTCTCAGATGAAGCCAGAGGTGCGCTATCAGAACTCATTGGTTTATATGGTGTAGAGGGCGCCCCTGATACATTTAAGCCTGATGCCAAACGGAAAAAACCAACTACTTGTTGCAAATTTTCAGACTGAGCCTGCATTTGTTCCGCTGTGGCTGCCAGTTCTTCTGAGCCTGCCGCATTTTGCTGAGTCACTTTGTCTAGTTGCTGCATCGCACTGGTTATTTGCCCTACGCCGCTAGATTGTTCTTCCGAAGCGGCACTAATCTCCTGAACCAATTGTGCCGTCTTAGTCACATCCGGAACCATTTTTTCAAGCAGACTGCCCGCTTTTTGTGCCACTTTAACGCTACCGTCAGTAAGCGTACTGATTTCTGATGCCGCAACCTGGCTTCGTTCGGCAAGTTTCCTAACTTCAGCGGCAACAACGGCAAAGCCCTTACCATGCTCTCCGGCTCGAGCGGCCTCGATGGCTGCATTAAGTGCAAGCATATTGGTTTGGTATGCGATGTCTTCAATGATTGATATTTTCTCTGCAATTTGAGTCATCGCGGTCACCGTTCCAGCAACTGACTCGCCACCTTCTGAAGCAGCAACAGCTGACTCCGTAGCAATTTTATCTGTAATTTGTGCATTTTCATTATTTTGGTTAATGGACGCTCCCATTTGTTCAACTGATGCACTGGTTTGTTCAACACTGGCAGCTTGTTCACTGGCTGCACCGCTTAATGAGTTCGCTGTATCACTCACTTGAGCTGCTGCTGAGGAAATCTGGTTAGAGTTATCTTGTATTTGTTGCACTACCTCAATAAGTTTGCGACTCATTGAATCCATAGACGACAGTAATTGACCAGTCTCATCTTTGCCTTTAACTTCAATAGATGATCTTAAGTCTCCTTCGGCCAGAGAATTAGAAAATTTAACGGCTTGAGTCAGAGCCTTTGTGATTGAGTCCGCCACTAAAATAATGACAAGCATGGCAACGGCTATACAGACTAATGATAGAAGTATTGAGTAATTCCAAGCCTCTGATTTTTTATCTTCTAGGGTTTTATTGAGCGCTACCAAGGAGGCTGCGGCTTTTTCAATCGGTACTGAGATTGAAATTGTCCATGGCTTTTTCAGATCACCAATATTGAAAGGCACCACTGCCACCAAGCGCGACTCTGTTTTAATAAAAGCAGTTTTATGCGCTTGTATTGCACTTAACATTTCTGCGTTCTCATTACCCAGTACCGTGGAGACCCCTTTTCCAAGTAATTTAGAGTCAACACTGTGGCCCGATACAATTCCGATATGGCTGGCAATCACCACGATGCTATCTCCCTCATAGAGTCCCGCACTAACTTCTTCAGCAATTTTCTGAATAAAGGGTACAGGTAGGTCTATCCCAGCAATCCCAAGAAAAGTGCCATTATCCAACATTGGCGTCACCATACTTGTTAGAAGCACTTCTTCATTTCCTAACGGGTAAAGATAAGGGTCAATGACGCAATCCTGTTTAGTCTCTTTCGAACAGAGATAATATTCGCCAGCTCTGATACCGTTAGCATCACGTTCTTGACTTTCCATGCCTAGGAGAGGTTCAACCAGTTTTTGTTTTGAACCCGGGTCCGGATAGACCCAAGGTATGAATCGCCCGTTATCATCTTGCCCCAACATCTTCGGGACAGAACTGTCAGCATTGTCCAGCGCGTTAGGTTCGAAGCCGGTATAGGAGCCAATGAAATCAGGTTCATTCTCCAGCATTCGGTATAAAACGTTTAAAATACGAGGTCGAATTTGTTTTAGTGCTTCAGGCTGTTCTCTAGCCTCCAAGCGAAGCGCCTCCACTGCTGAGCGCAAACTACGAGCACTCATCATAGCGCGATTAAGTTGACCAGAAATTTTTTCACCTTCATATCGACCTGTACTTAGTAGTCGCTCACCCAACTCATCGTAAAGTAATTCTTCAGTCACCTCTTGCACCTGATTTTGGGTACTACTAAAAAGATTCATATTCAGAACCTGAGTAACAGCCATCGCTACGATAAGACTGAGACTTGA
Organism: uncultured Oleiphilus sp.; assembly: GCA_913020495.1. Lineage (GTDB taxonomy): Bacteria > Pseudomonadota > Gammaproteobacteria > Pseudomonadales > Oleiphilaceae > PZPK01. The sequence continues at coordinate 9,043 of CAJWBJ010000016.1, read as the reverse complement.
AACTAGAACGATTTTCAAACGTATTTTCATGGCTACCGTTTCCTTGTTGTTATTCGTTAGCTGACTGCTTGAAGTACTTGGTTAATGGCTTACTATGGATGTTTTATGTAAAAATAATTTATCTAGAGAACATTGTTGTTCATATTTAATAGACCATATTTGGTTTAATCTCAACAAATCAGGAGTGGATATTTCAGTACCTACTTTCCTGAAAGCAAAAACCACAAAATTAAAACTTATTCTATTCGTGCCAGATCAAAACATTTGTGAAAATTTAACGCCTATAGAGGTGGGTTCTTCTATCCAACCCAAAGACGGCAAGGTTTTAGAGGAGAAGTTTACCTTTTGACGCTTGTTTTGGGTAAAATTTCCTAAATTATGCACGTAAACCTGAATCATCGTGTCATCAACCGCTAGGGTAATAGAGGTATTTAGTCGAATATCCCTACCAAAGCCATCACGGTCATTCACATCTTCCTTATGACTTTCCAAAAAAGCCAAGTTCTCATTGTAATCAGCTAATTCACCTATACTTAGACTATTAGTATCAACCGCAGCGTAAGCTTTTTCATACATATTAAATAGTTCATTTCCGTATTGGTATTTCCATATTACGCGAGCATCCAGATGGAATGACCAGTGATCATTTATTCTATAGTCCAACCATAATTTAGTTTGTTGATCAGCCCAATCATTTAATGAGTCACCTGTACTTGTGAGCGTTAGAAAGTCTTTGGTATAAAGCATATCTGAATAACTAATATTTTGAAGTGCTGAACCATCGGCTTGTTTTAATTGAAAGTCCCAGTCAATGAGTTCATAAAAAGAGTGATTTAAACCAATAGAAAGTGATGTCGTCTTGTAGCTAATTTCAGGTTCTATACCATAAGCTTTTATCACTCCAAGTAAATTTGCATTATCACCATCCCAGGCAATGATTTCAGACTCATTGTGGTAGGCAGTAATCGAAAATTGCAGATTGTCATTATGCATTCTGTTATATGATATTTCGTAGGTGGTATTCTGTTCAGGCTCTGCCTTTTTATTATTTAAATGAAGCCAATGAAGTTCAATAAGGGTATTCATTCTTAAGGACTTCTGCCATGAAGCTTTGACATTCGTCTTTTCGTCAACTTGGTATAACATTGCTAAACGTGGTGAGTACATAAAGTCTGTTTGATCATTTTTATCTACTCGCCCCGAAACAATGGATTGAAGCTCAGGAAGAATTTGATACTTAAGCTCAGTTGCAAGTGAGTAAGTGTTCGACGACCAGCCGCTGGTAAACTCCGCTACTTTACTCTCCTTAAACGTTCCACCTGACCCATCCCCAAAATAGATGGAGTCATCACTAATAAAAACCTTCCCCCCCGTTCTGGTAATAAAACTACCATCAGAGCTTCCCCAAGGAGATGATAGAGACGTACGGGAATACTCAAAGGCTGTGGCAAAGTCTATTGTTGCTGAAGGCGTAAATTCAAAAGTTGATCGCGCGAACAACTCATCTTCTGAAAAAGCAAAATTTCTGTTTAACTCATGTGTATTTGGTAGGTCAGCTTGTTTTGCTTTGGTTTCAATCGCATCTTCAGAGTCATAACTTAATAATGTTTTCATATTTAAAGATGGTGAAATACTAAAGTTGTTTTCAAGGCCTGCAATATAATACCGAGTTTGAAATGCCCGCCAGTCCTGCATTCTCCCCTGAATTAAACGTTGTGTTGAAGGATTGCTTTGTCCCGAATTATTGTATCTGGACCAAAAACGCCATTCATCATTAATTTCCACATCAAGGTATAACTTTATTTGGGGTTCATCATCATAATCTCCGTAGTATGATTGAAGCGGAAAACTGTCTGAGCCACTAAAAACATCTGTGCCTTTGTATCCTATCTCTCCATTCGAAAGGGTTTGAAATGTGTCATAATTTTCAGCACCGCGAGTGCGAGTGAAGCTACCATGAAAAAAAACTTTTCTCTCAGCTATATCTTGGCTATAGCTAAGTTTTAGGCCTTTACTGTCGTAGGTCGGATTAGTGTGAACAGCTACTCTTAGCCCGGCTTCATCTTGTGCTTTTTTGGTAATAATATTAATTACGCCTGATATCGCACCAGGCCCATGAGTCACTGAGCCTGGTCCTCTAACAACTTCTACACGGTCAATATCTGTCATATCCCAATTTCGTAATTCCACCATCGAACCTTGAGACCCTTTTTGGTTTATTGGTCTACCATTAACCAATAGCAGTGTATGGTTGTGTCGCTCTCCAAGACCTCTAATTCGAAGTCTTGGGCTTGAATTTGTATCCGAAATGGCCATTAAACTTGGCACATAAACTGACAAAATATCAATTAAATTTCTGGCGGGCGTACGTTTAATCTGCTCTTGGGTTATGACGGTAATGGAAGAAGGACTGTTACTAAGCGTATTGGAAGTAAGAGAAGACGTGGTAATTTGTAATTGCGATAGTTCTTGCAAAGACAGTGAGAAAAGGTCCTGTAGTGGTTTTGCAGATAATTGTGAGGACAACAGACATATAAATAGTATGATGTACTTGAAAAGGTACAGAATTCTATTGGCCACCCATGTCATTTTTGCTTCCTCCAATATTTCGGACTATTAGCCCGTATACTGCGCTTTGATGTTTATCAGTTCATGTTAATCCGCATACTTTTCCTGAATATTTAACAGCGCTGCCTGATGTTCAAACACCAGATCTACAAGGACAGGATCAAATTTAACGCCAGCCATTTCCCGAATAAACCCCATTGCTTCACTAATTGGCCACGCTTTTTTGTAGCAACGTTTATTGATTAGGGCATCTAATACGTCAGCAACAGCTGCGATACGACCATAGATGTGAATATCTTCTCCTTTTTTACCATTAGGGTAGCCAGAGCCATCCCAGTTTTCATGATGTTCACCTGCTACTTTTGCACCTGCGCGTAGAATTTCAAGCTCCGAAGTTGAAAGAATATCAAAACCTATTTGAGCGTGCGTTTTCATGATCTCCCATTCGTCAGGGGTTAACTTTCCGGGTTTATTGAGCACGTAATCTGGGATAGCAATTTTACCAATATCATGCAGTGGTGCGGCTTTATATAATATATTAACTTCGCGTTCATTCAGACCATGTGCATAAGCAATATATTCACACGTCAATGCTACACGCTTAACATGGTTACTAGTTTCTTTTGACCGGCTTTCAACAGCCTCACTCATTCGATAAATCATTTCACGTTGCGTCGTCTCGACTTCTTCAAACATTGATTGATTATCAAAGGCGACACCTATATTTGCTCCAAAAAGTTTAACTAACTGCTTATCTGCTTCGGTGGCTACCTTAACGCCCTCTAAAAATAATAAGTTTTGACGGTCAATATGAGAGTCGTATACCCCTATAAAAAAATCATCGCCAAAGTGCTGCCCCCCCGTGTTGAAAAATTTTCTTAAGTTATGGTCTTCTAGGCTGCTTAATAATTCTTCTAGCGGGCGGTGTAAAAATTTACGAAATCGGCCCGTCGCCGCCAAAATTTTACTTCCCGCTTCGCCATGTGATGCCGCGATAGAGTCAACATTGGAATAAAAAGCCCCGGTGTCAATATGTAGTAATGCGCAGAGCTGTTGCAGGGCTCCTTGAGTGAAATCATCCAGAGACTGATGAGCGAAAATTTTATTTGATGATTGAATGATTGTTTCTAGGCCTAACTTATTTTCATAGAGAGCAATAATATCGCGATAGGCACGTAAGCATGAATAAGTAAGCGTATAAAGTTTGTTAGAGGTGAGTTCAGTTTTCTCTTTATAGTCATTAATATCATAATTTGTAATGACTTCTCGCTCGGGAGCTTGGCCTGGCTGGCCTGTTCTCAGTACTAATCGAATATTCAGGTCTTCCTGATCTTCACGAATCCACCTTACTAAATTCAGACCCGCATGATCTGTTTCCATTACAACATCAATTAAGGCAATGGCAAATGAGATCTCGCCGAGCAACATTTCTTTTGCTTCACTGGCACTATTGGCCGAATGAATTTTGAGTTGTTTACCTAAAAATTCAAAGCCTTTTAAAGCTAAACGGGTGACAGAATGAACTTCCGGTTCATCATCTACTACCAAGAGATGCCAGACATCCAGTTCTTCCTGCCCCCCCTGGTTGATATTTGAACGACTATCATCCGTAAAGCTCAGCAATTCATCGCTTGTTTTCATTCCATCTCCGTATGCTAAGTCAAGTGTATACGTTCAGATTGAGTAAATTAGTTGCTGATTAAATAATAGACTAATATTAAAGGTTATGTGTTTTTAAAAATATATTTATTAGGGCACTTCTTCGTATGCGGACAGCTCAAAATAAAGTGGTAATTACCAGTCATTTTTTCTCCTTCCTACTACTTTTATTTGTAGTGCACACTGGACATACAGCGCCTGATGTTTATGACGTTTCAAAAGTTAAATCAGCTTACATATTTAATTTTATACAGTATGTTTCATGGCCAAATGAAGATGAGCTAACCACCTTTAATATCGGTTACTATGGGGAAAACAAAGTTTATTACCAATCACTGTTGAAGATGCAAGGTAAACAAATTCGAACCTTTAAACTCAAGGTTCGTAAAGTATCCTCATTAGCGAAAAAACAGTCATTACAGTTATTGGTTGTCGATAAGATAAAGTCCAATTCACTTTCTAATATTGCCGAGAAGCTTCAAAATAATTCTGTCTTGTTGGTGAGTGATCATGCCAGCGACAAAAAAAACACCATGTTGAATTTTGTTTCTACTGCTAGCAATACCCTGTCTTTTGAACTTAATCGTTATAATATGCTTAATGCCAAACTTAGCCCCTCCCCTGACATATTAGTACTTGGCGGCACTGAACTTGACATTGCTAATGTACTCAAAGAAATGGATGAAACTATCTCAACAAGTTTTGCTGAATTGAAAATACAATCAGAAAAACTCTTACTGCTTCATTCTTCAATTCAAACTCATGAGAAGCAACTGGCAACACAACAAGAAAAACTCACTGACCAAAGCAAAAAAATGCTGCTACAAAATACAAAATTACAAAATCAGACCCGTAAAATTGATCAGCAATTTAAAAAGATGGCTAATCAGTCTGAGAAACTTAAACTACAAGGATTAGAGCTTTCCTCGAATAAGAAGCAATTTACTGCTTTAAAAAAAGACTATGCTGCTGTCACGCAAAAACTTGAAAAAAGCCAAGCTCAATTAACAATAAATACCAATAATTTGCTTAGATTGAAGGATGAAATTCAAGATAAAGAACTATCTATTAACAACTTATCGACTCAGATAACTGATCGACGAGCATCCTTACAAGGCTTATATGACCAACAAGCGCAACAAGAAAAAGAGATACTCGCCAAAGAAGTCGAAATAGCTGACCACTTAGCTAAAATGGCAGAGCAGTCTTCTGTCATTCAAACTCAATATGGCGTATTGATCTTTGCAGGCATTAGTCTGTTCTCTGTCTTGGTAGTGATTGGGGTAATTTATCAAAGTAGCCGCCAGAAGCAACGTGCTAATAAGTTGCTACAAGGGCATTTATATGAATTAGCTGAAGTGAATAAACAACTTAAAAGCGCACAAAGTCAATTAGTTGAAGCTGAGAAAATGGCCGCATTGGGCGGTTTAGTAGCTGGTGTCGCTCACGAGATCAATACACCACTTGGCGTTGGCGTTACAGCCGCATCGGTTTTATCAGACCGTATCGATTGCTTTAATGTCGAGTACCAAAGCGGCCAACTTAAGCGCGCATCTTTAGACGAGTTATTAGCTGATGCTAAAGAATCTTCAGATATGATTTTGAGAAACCTGGAAAGAGCCAGTGAATTAATCCGTAATTTTAAACAAGTGGCCGTAGACCAAAGTAGTGAAGGTCGGCGCCAATTTGAGCTGAAAGAGTATTTTGAAGAGTTGAGCCAAAGCTTATTACCACAGCTTAAACATGACCGCCATGAAATAATTATTCAGGCAGCTGACAAAATTAACCTGGATAGTTTTCCAGGTCTATTGGCACAGGTCATGACAAATTTAATTATGAACTCAGTGATTCATGGCTTTAAAGGGAAAACAGGCGGCAAGATTCATATAGTGCTTGAAAGAAAAGAAAAACATGTGATTATTGACTATCAAGATGACGGAGTCGGACTAAATAATGAGCAGCGTGAGAAAGTCTTCGAACCTTTTTATACTACGATCCGTGGGTCAGGAGGGTCTGGCTTAGGCATGTCTATTAGCTATAATTTGGTGGCCAACAAGCTTAAGGGAACAATTGTTTGCGAAGCCTCTTCTCAAGGTGCACATTTTAAAATTACATTTCCCGTTTCTTAGTTATAGTAATTTTGACCACTACTCCTCGACGCTCCATCCCCCTCTGAACCAGTTCGGTTTTATGGATAATATCAGAAACCATTTTCTGTACCCGATAACCAACCCTTTGCTTCAAAAGCGGCAAACTCACTTACTACAAAACATAGAACGGACTGAAATTTTGAGATAATTTGACTAGAGAGGAAAATATATTTCAGTACGATTTAGCTACTATAAATCAAACTTATTGAAACTATTATTTGTGTTCATAAAATTCATGATCTATAAAACAGTTATGAAAAATAAAATCCTCCGCCTTTCAATACTTTTAATCTTATTCGTCTTCTCGGCGCCCACCTATGCTGAGCTTATATTTTTGAAGCAAAACTCAACACCAAAATATTTTGACAGTGATACAAAAAAACAGGGGCTATGTGACCTCATTTATGAGGAAATGAAAATACGTTTAATTGAAAAAGGTGTATCGGTTCGTATTAAGCCAACATTTTTTCCAATTAAACGTATTTTAGCAATGATGTCTTCTGGAGAAGGTCACGTATATTGTGGCGCGGGGCGAAACAAAAAACGCGAGAAATTATTTTATTACTCAAAATATCCCGTATACCAACCAAGCAATGTTCTTGTAATGCACCAAGATGACCAATTTTTAGCTAAGAACTACTCTGACCTACAAAAGACTGACTTTATTATAGGTGCTTTTTTTGGAGCGAGCTCTACAACTTTTTTAAAGTCGTTTGAAGGGATACATGTTGCTGATCATTTTAGAGAGTTGGATGATGGTTTAAGAGCTGTATCAAAAAAAATAATTCCTTATTTTTATTATCATGACCTCGGGCTCACTTATCTGGTAAAGGAGTCTGGACTTCCCATTAAACTAATGCCTACAAAATTCAGAACCTACAAACACTGGTTACTATATAGCCGAAGACTACAGCCACAACAGGTAGATCAACTAGATGATGTTTTAAAATCTATGATTGACGATGGGAAAATAGAAACATTTCAGGAACTCTTCTTTAAATAAGTTTTACCACTACTCAAATCACCATTAAATCCCCCCCAAATTAGAGCATGAAACATTTCATATAATAAGCCTGTAAACTGTTTTAATATACGTCTCATTCTTACCTTAAAATCGCCAAATATTACAATGTGACTTTAGTATTTTCCAATACGCCATTTCATAAAAGCAATGCTATGGCGAATTAATGATGTACCGTTTATAATTTATCTATAAAAACCTGTAATTCCTTTCATTTTTTTGGTCCTTTTTACTCTCTTATAAGCAACAACCCAGATAGATATGACACCTATTAATACTACCAATACTATAAATCGAAAATTCTCCGTCGCCCCGATGATGGAATGGACTGACCGGCATTACCGCTACTTCGCACGACTAATCAGCCAGCACACATTGCTTTACTCTGAAATGGTCACAAGCGGTGCATTGATTCATGGCGACAAACAGAGACATCTACAATACAACAATGAAGAGCACCCTATTGCGCTTCAGTTAGGAGGCAGTAATGCTCAAGAATTAGCCATATGCTGCAAAATGGCTGAAGACTACGGGTATGATGAAGTTAATTTAAATGTCGGCTGCCCAAGTGATCGAGTGCAAAACAATATGATTGGTGCATGTTTAATGGGGCACGCCAATCTGGTAAATGAATGCTTAAGTGAAATGTCTTCCGCAACGTCTCTTCCCGTCACCGTTAAACACCGAATTGGTATTGATGATCTAGATAGCCTCGAGTTTCTTTTTGAGTTCGTTAATGAAGTAAAAAAATCCGGTTGCACGACCTTTATTGCTCATGCGCGTAAAGCAATTTTGAGCGGCTTAAGCCCTAAAGAAAACCGAGATATCCCTCCTTTAATGTATGACCGGGTTTATGCTTTAAAAAATGAATTTCCCAATTTAGAAATCATTATAAATGGCGGTATTAAAACACTGAATGAAATTCAAGACCATTTATTGCACGTTGACGGCGTGATGGTTGGGCGAGAGGCTTATCAGAATCCTTGGTTACTTTCACACATTGATGATCACGTTTTCAATGATAAAAAGAAATCTCAGGCAACTCGCCACGATATTATTCGATTAATGATTCCATATATTGAAGACCAACTTAATAAAGGACAACGACTTAATTATATAACACGGCACATTTTAGGCATCTTTCATGGACAGGCTGGTGGAAAGAAGTTTCGGCGTTATATTAGTGAAAATGCACATAAGCCGGATGCAGATGCAAGAATTGTTGAGTCGGCTCTTAATCTCGTTCCTGAATTTTTATAAAACATTGCAAATTATTAAATTTTTTTGAACATCTACCCCACTAACCTGCTTGCGTTTCATGTTGGAATGATTGAGGCTTGGTATCATGTTTTATCTTTACAAAAACAAGCCTACTCATTTTTTATATTAAGAAGAAACCAATGACTAATAAGCTAGAACAATTAAAAACAATGACCACTGTTGTTGCCGACACAGGTGATTTGGAGGCCATTAAACAATGGCAACCACAAGACGCAACAACTAACCCATCTTTACTCTTAAAAGCAGCTTCGATGAGCCAGTACCAACCATTATTAGCTCAAGCAGTTAACTATGGAAAAGAACAAAGCGATAATGAGCAAGAGCAACTATTAAAGGCATCTGATTATTTAGCCGTCGCCATTGG
>CAJWBJ010000015.1 GCA_913020495.1 uncultured Oleiphilus sp. | reverse complement strand
CCTAAACCTAAGGCAGCTACTAAAGGCACTGTGACTGTAGAGGTTGTAACACCACCAGAGTCGTATGCCAAAGGCACAATTAGTTTTGGCGCAAAGCAAGTTTGAATTACCACAACAACATAGCCAGAGATAATAAAATAGTGAATTGGAATACCTGTCACGATTCGGTATGTACCCAGTGAAATACCTACCGCAACGCCAATCGCCACAGCGATTCTCAAACCCCAAATCCCAATCGCGCCACCTGATACTTCATTAGCTTTTATGGCAACAGCAATTAACGAAGGTTCGGCGATTGTTGTGCTAAAGCCAATCGCAAATGCAAATAAGTACACCCAGTAATAATCAAACCATTGCAAGGCCTCTGAAGCAACGTCTTTTGTGCCTGCAATAAAAGCAGGGTCAGTTAATTGTTGCGCCATGAGTTTTCCTAGCGGGAAAAGCGCCCTTTCCAGCCCGAGTAAAAACAGTGACAATCCAATAAGTACATACAAAAAACCAAATAGAACGCGCTTCATATTAGGAATGGGTTTGCGGATCACCAAAAATTGAAAACCAAAAAGAATGCCAGCTATCGGGATAACATCTTTTATCGTCGCTAAGGTAATATCAAAGATATCTTTCAATAGATCGAGCATAGTTTACGTTCTACCTAAATAATCATGCCGTAGGCCATGACAAAAATCATGGGGGACAAAGAAGCAAAAGCAATCAAACCAAAGCCATCCGTCATCGGGTTACGCCCCTTGATCGATGACGCTAAACCAACACCAAGAGCCGTTACCAGCGGAACAGTAATGGTTGAAGTTGTTACGCCACCCGAGTCATAAGCAATACCGATAATTTCTTTCGGCGCAAATCCCGTCATAATCACCACAAGAACATAACCACCAATAATCATCCACTGAATTGACCAGCCTGCAATAATTCGCATCACCCCTAAAACAATGGCCAAACCAACTGAAAAAGCCACAGTAAAACGTAAACCAGAGGCGTAACTACTTTTCGCCACCTCTGTCATCTCGATCATGCCTCCTTCTGCGGCGACCGTTGCTGCCTCCGCTGCCACAGCAATCAAGGCAGGCTCCGCTATGGTGGTACCAAAACCCAAGGCGAACGCAAAGGCAATTAGCCAAAACACACTCCCTTTTTTTGCTAGCGCATGCGCCATCGATTCACCAATAGGAAATAACCCCATTTCCAAACCATAGATAAAAAAGGTTAAGCCTAAAAGAACAAACACCACCCCTATAATCATATCTGCCAAATTCGGGATCGGCTGTTGAAGCACCGCAAACTGAAAAAAACCAATAACGATGATGATCGGCGCCAAGTCTCTCAAACTACCCAGCATAGATCGAAAAATGGCAAGAAAACCTTGGTACAAGATAAGCGTCCTTTTTAGTCGGCCATATTAAAAAGAATAGTTGATATAACTCAAATCCAATGTCGGTTTCTATGCAATCCTAGCTAGAGTTTTTCGTAAATCAACCCGCGTCATAACATGAAGACCTACGCTTTTTAATCGACCCCAACTCTTTTTGAAAAACAGTTGGTCCGATTTAAAAGACTACCGGACTGACACCCCGCTTGAGCCAGAAGTTGCCGTACATCGAACTTTAGTTATGTTCATCTGAATTATTTACGTTGATTATGGCGAGCTATTTAATATAATGAAAATCATATTAATTTATACATAGGATAACTTTTAATTATCATGATAAATCTTACACAGCTTAAACTTTTTCGTGATATAGCAAGAGAGTTGAGCTTTATTAAAGTCGCGCAACAAAATCATATTTCTCAACCGGCCGTCAGCGTTCACATCCAAAAGCTTGAACATGAGCTAGGCAAAAAATTACTCATCCGTACACCGCATAACATTCAGCTAACACCGGAAGGCGTCATTATTCTGGCTGATGTTAAAAAGATTTTATATTTATGCGATAACCTGAAGATTCGCTCCAATTACCAGCAGGAAACAATGGAGGGGAATATTCGTATTGCAGCTATCCACAGTTTTGGCATGTATGAGATTGGAGATTTTCTATCTTCATTTATGAAAGTTTACCCAAAAATCCACATCCACTTGGAGTTCAGGCGCTCCGATGAAATTTATTCATTATTGCTAACCGAAAGAATTGATATAGGCGTGGTTGCCTATCCTGAAAAACGCGCGCGTATTGAAACCCAATCCCTAGGACAAGATGAACTTGTTTTGATTGTTGATAAAAACCATCGCTTCTGGGGGAAAAAGTCGATTAAGTTAGAACAAATTAACGACGAGCCTTTTGTTGCTTTTGAAGAAGGCATTCCGACGAGAGAAGCTATCGACCAGATACTAAGTCAAAAAAACATTAATGTTGATATTAGAATGACTAATGACAATATTTACACCTTAAAGAAAGTGGTTGCAGCCGGTATTGGCGTGTCGATTGTGCCCACGAGTGCTGTTGACGAAGAGGTGCTTGACGGTCTGCTTTGCAAAGTAAAAATTCGGGACATCAATTTGTATCGCCCATTATCTTTATTAAAATTAAAAAAGAACACGCTCAGCCCCCCAACAGAAGTTTTTGTTAAGCAACTGCTAAAATTTAATACCACTAACTGAAAAGGACAGGTTTTCTACAGTATTCAATCACCCATCTTTACGACTTCTATTCCCACCAATTTCATGATGATGCCACCTTAGCGCCAACCTTACCTTATGCTTCAATTTACAAAGTAGAGATTGACACACTTAACTACACCCTCTAACATAACACTGTATATTCATACAGCGAAACTAACATGAAAGTAAAACCTATTTGCCTTTTGCATACTAAAATTGATTCATCAGATAATGTCTTAAAGATATTACGCAACCGCCTTGCATGCGGCTTCCCTAGTCCAAGCGATGACTACCTTGAGGAGCTCCCAAGCCTTGATGAGCTTTTAATTACCCACCCATCAGCCACTTATTTAGCTAAAGCTCAAGGTGACTCTATGATTGAGCGCGGCATTATGGATGGGTCTCTTTTGATAGTCGATAGAGCGATTGAAGCGAAGAATATGGCTACGATTGTGGCATCAGTAAACGGAGAGCTGACAGTAAAAATTATAGACATAAAGCAGAAACTGCTACGTCCGGCAAACCGTCAGCAACGCCCTATTCCTTTACCTGAAGATATAAATGTCATCTGCGAGGGCGTGGTCACCTTCTGCATTAACCCTCAATATAATACCTCATTTGCATGCTAGCCCTTGTTGATTGCAACGCCTTCTTTGCGAGCTGTGAGCAGGTATTTAGACCAGACCTCCGAGGTCAACCGGTTGTCGTTCTTAGTAACAATGATGGCTGCATTGTCGCTAGATCAAAGGAAGCCAAGCAGCTTGGTATTCCAGACCTTGAACCTTACTTTAAGCAGAAACAACTTCTCGACAAATATGGTGTGCATGTTTTTAGCAGCAACTATGAGTTATATGGAGACCTATCCAGCCGAGTAATGAAAACACTTGAACGGTTCACGCCCCGGCTTGAAGTTTATTCAATCGATGAAGCATTCCTGTCGCTAGCAGGTCTTAACGTTAGCCTACCTCTATATGGTCGAACAATTAGAGACACAGTAAAACAGCATGTAGGAATGCCGGTAGGTGTTGGGATTGCTCCAACAAAGACACTCGCAAAGTTAGCCAGTCACATAGCCAAAAAGTCAGTTAAATGTGATTATGTATGCGTTATTGAAAATATAGCTGACTGGTGTGGTGTGTTTAAAAAACTGCCTGTAGATAAAGTCTGGGGCGTAGGGCGACGTTTATCCAGAAGGTTATCTGCTTATAACATTCACTCTGTTTACGACCTGATGCAACAAGATTCAGGCTTAATGCATAAGCGTTTTAGTGTAAATGTAGCAAGAACGATTGATGAGCTTAATGGCACTCAATGCTTCAGCCTCGATCAGCAGCCACCACCCAAGAAGCAGATATTCTCAACCCGCTCATTCGGACAAAAAATCACCGACTGTGTATCGCTTGAACAGTCAGTTAGCCAGTATGCAGCAAGAGCTTGCAAGAAGCTTCGAGACCAAAAATACTTAGTGAAGACAATCATGGTCTTTGCTTCTGCACCACACTTTTCTGAATCACCATATAGTAAGTCCGTCACCATCAAGCTGCCAATACCCACAAACGATACAAGGTTAATTATCTCATACGCCCGTATAGCGATTAGAGACGGAGTATTCAAGAAAGGTGTACGCTTTGCTCGCGCAGGTGTCGGGTTGATTGAACTTATACCTGAAACGCCTGAACAGCTAGATGCTTTTAGCCCAACTCAATCTATTAAGTCCAAACAGTTAATGGCGCTTATGGACAGCATCAATAAATTACACTGCCCTGCATTCTTCGCTAGTCAAGGAGTAAACCAAAACTGGAAGATGCACAGGAACTTCAAGTCACCTAGCTATACGACTAAATGGAGAGATATCCCCATAGTCCGTATTTAAACTGACATAAGAATGTAGAAATGAGACAGATCATTTTTTCCTGACAGCATAAGCAGTGAATTAGTTTGCACGTTAAAAACAATAATATTGCTGGCAGACAAACAAACTTGTTTCACAAACAGTTAACTATAACTATTATATGCTTCCATCAACCATCTAGGCACAAGGATCAGCAGTCCTTTTAACAACAAAATGATCATGATTTTTGAGTCTATTTGTGTTGAGAGAAATTTTTTCTAAAAAAAATTAAATGGAGTAATGAATGAAGTTAGCAGGCTATTTTTGTCTTATCGGCCTTGTTCTATTTATAACAGGATGTGCAAGCCCTAAAATTTATAAAGAAGCAGGTGTTGAAATAAAAAACTATGGCGAATTATATTTCATTCAACCTACAAACGATCCAAGGGAAGTAGCGCCAAAAGTAGTTTCTGAATTTGAGAAAATTGGTTTTAATGTTCGCTTGATCGACCCTGAAAAACCAATTGAAGGCGCACAAGGTACAGGCTTTATTGTGAGTAATTCTGGTCATATTCTTACTTGTGCTCATGTTATTGGTGATGAAAAAGAAGCAACAATATGGGTACAGGGAAAACGTTTTGAAACAGATGTCGTTGCAATAGACAAGGAGCTTGATTTAGCGCTACTCTCAACAAGAAACAATTTCGACTCGTCCATTCTTCCTCTAAAGTTCAGGCAGTCAATGAAACCTAAAATGGGAGAAGATATTTATACGATTGGCTACCCAATGAGTAATTTACTTGGAAACAACGCACGCCTTAGTAAAGGGCTAGTTAGCTCAACAAAAGGGCTAGAGGACGACCCTAACCAAATACAAATATCTGCTGAGATACAACCAGGAAATAGCGGAGGACCATTATTTGATGATAAAGGCCGTGTATTAGCTGTCGTACAGCAAACACTCAACCCACTAAAAATGCTAAAACAAACGGGCGGAGCACTTCCTCAAAATGTCAATTTCGGTGTTAAGTCAGATATTGTTGTTGAATTTATAGAGTCTAATTCAAATATTGACAGCAAGAAGTTGATTGTAAATGATGAGTTTGATTTTGAAATAATTGAAAAGTCTGTTGTTAAGGTTAAGTCTGGAATTATCGCTAAGGAATTAGAGAATATGCCAAAGCTCGTTGCTCGGCTTAATTACGAAAGCTTTTGGGATATTTGGTTTAGATTCCGGTATTTACTCTTGTCATTTTATGATTTCGATTCTCAGGAGTTTTTATTTAGTGCAGGTCAGGTGGGAGACAACTTAGCCAGTAGTGAAAATACAGCAATTACCGAGACTTTTATCAAGATAAAAGAAACACTAAATAAATAACTTACGAATTGAACGGAGCATTATTATAGCCATGATACATAGGTTTGGTTTTTAACTAGTACTATAACATCAGTCTTTCAAAAAAGAGTATCAATGAAATGGAAAACAGCAATACTGAACAGTCGGATTTATCAGCCTACCAAGCTCCTGAAGCAGATTTATTGGATCAAAATAACAATAGCGAATCATCTCTTTTCTTTCCTGTATCACTCACAAAGTTAAATGTGATGTATATTGCCACTTTTGGTATGTATACCCTGGTTTGGTTTTACCAAAACTGGAAGTTGCAACAAGTAAGTATGGAAAAAAAAATACGCCCTGTCTGGAGGGCTGTATTCAGCATATTTTTTACGCACAGTTTATTTGAAAAAATACATAAAAAAACTGAAGAACGAGAAATAGAAAACTGGGCACATCAAAGCTTCGCAACTTTATTTGTCGTATTTGCCATCATTGGTAGTATTTCAGATAAAATCTTTGAAAAAATCGAAAGCCTTTCCTCCCTTGCCCCCTTAGCTATTTTATTAAGCATGCTACCTCTACTGGCACTTTATCAAGCGCAAAAGAGAGTCAATATTGTTAATGACGATATAGATGGCAAGCTAAACGGTAATTTTACGGCCGTTAATATTGTTTTTATTATTCTTGGTATTATATGGTGGGCTTTAGTTATTTTTGGTTCATTTATTTTAATGGCTGAGTAAAAAAACAAATAATAAAGGCTCGTGAGTGGTTTATATAGGGATAAAACAACTCGTTGGCCTTTATTCAATCAAAGGGTTGCGCTGTTTTTGATCTGCAAATAGCTATTCACCACTCGTTTTGAAAGCTCTGATGGTTTACAGGTAATCAACCATACCCCCAAAGATTTCAAGCGCTCCATCGCTTCGTTCGTTTGTCGGTTGTAACAATGAATCCCCGCGTAACGAATTGCACTTTCAAAGCCGGTAATAGGCAGTTCTAAAGATGAAAAAATAGTTTCCTCTACTAAGTTTGCTACCAAAACCAAATGCTTTTTTTGCAGTAAACGAACAGCAATTACTAAGTCGTCAACATCTTCATCTCTTAGGTTGCATACCATCACCACTAAAGAACGTTTGCAATTGAGTGCAGAAACAGACTGTGCCGCGGCAAGATAATCAGAAGCTTCATTAGAGGGGTACAAATCATACATTTTGTTCAATAAATATTGAACATTTTTAGAGCCTTTAAATGGAGGCACAAAACGATCCTCACCACCAAAACTATACACGCCAACAGAATCACCTTGTTTTAAGGCTATATGAGATAACAGCAAGGTTGCATTTAGAGAATGGTCAAAATGACTTAATTCATCATCTTGCGTTCTCATGCGTCGGCCGCTATCAAGCATAACGATCACCTGCTGATCACGAGCATCCTGATATTCTTGAGAAATCAATTTTTGAAATCTTGATGAAGCCTTCCAATCTATTTGCCTTAATGAGTCACCCTCTCGGTATTCGCGCAACTGTAAAAAATCCATACCCTCACCACGGCGTGCTTTTTTCTTAATACCTAGTTGAATTGTCTGGTTGTCAGCATGTAATAAAGAATAACCAGCAATTGCTGCAAAGTTCGGGTAAACCTTTATTCGTGAGTTCATACTAAAAGTATAATTAATGCACCAAAAACCTAAGATACTCGGCCTTTGAAGATCAAGCCCATGAAATAGATGTTCCCCCCTCTCTGTCGGTTTTACCTTGTATTCAGACGTCGAAATTTGGCCGGGAAGAATTTTTAATTCAAGCTCAGGATTAGCGACTTTAAATGCAGCGGGTACGCTATCGCGCATTTTTACTGATAAGGCATAAGATAGATTACTTCGAATATCCAGTCTTACAGCGACCCATTTTCCAAGTGGTAGCGTTGAGGATACACGTCGTTCAATTTCTATTCTGGCAGGCAACCAGGAAACCGCTAAATCAATAACTAAGAGCAAGGGGAGTGTAATCAACACACCTAAAATCAGGGTATCAATATATCCAGCTAAATTTAACCAATATTTAGCCACAATCTCTAATACAAGAATAGCAACCATCAAAACCATGACAATTAAGAGCTGCAGCAGGCTAGGCTTAGCCTTGACAGGTTTCATTGACGAGGCGCTTCAATTTCATGCAAAATTTCTGAAAGGATTTGGTCCGCACTTGCTCCTTCGATTTCACGGTCTGCGTTCATTAAAATACGGTGCCTTAAAACTGGACGCACAACCTCTTTAATATCATCTGGCGTGATATAGCTTTCACCAAAAATCAAAGCGCGAGCCTTAGCGGCTTTCACTAGGCTAATACTTCCTCTTGGACCTGCCCCCTTAATCAAGCCGGGCCAATCTCTGGTTGCTCGCACAATACGAACGGCGTAATTAAGGACTTGTTCATCACACACTATATGGTCTGCTAACTGACGAAGAGAAACAAGTTGCTCAGCACTTAGCACTTGTTTTACGTCTTCCAGATATTTCTTGTTTGACTGATCAGCAAGGCTAAGGTTTTTAACGAGTAAAATTTCATTTTCAATGTCTGGATAAGAAATAAAAACTTTGAGCATAAATCGATCAATTTCGGCTTCAGGTAAAGGATAGGTTCCCTCCTGCTCGATAGGGTTTTGAGTCGCTAGTACCATAAAGGGCTTATCAACATTATAGCTATTGCCATCTATGGTAACGCGTTGTTCTTCCATGACTTCCAATAGCGCTGCTTGCGTTTTAGCAGGTGCTCTATTTATTTCATCTGCAAGTAATAAGTTCGTGAATACAGGGCCTTTCCTAACGACAAACTTTTTTGCATCCATATCAAACATTGAGTGCCCTGTAATATCACTCGGCATTAGATCAGGCGTGAATTGAATACGGCCAAATTGCCCGCCAAATAATTGAGAAAGCGCTCTTACCAGGAGGGTTTTACCTAGTCCTGGTACCCCTTCTATCAATACATGGCCACTTGCAAGAAGCGCAACCAGTGTTTGTTCAATAACTTGCTCTTGCCCTATCAGCACCTTCTGTAGTTCAGATTTAATCTGAACAATCAGTGCATGTCCATCTGACAATTGCTTGGACAATTCTGGCTCTGCATTCATAATTTACCCTCAATACGCTTTAATGATTTCATTAATACAATAAAATTTTGTTCTGTTAGTGCTTGTGACTTAAGTTTGTCAGTCAGCTCAACCATCGACACCTTAATCTCATCGATAGGTAATTGTGCGCTCTGTGCAATCATTTCAAATTGTTGCGCTATTGTTTTGGCATCGAAGTTTGCATTACGCAATTTCATTTTTTTTCTTATACTTTGCTGTACTGTTTCTACCAACAGCCAACGGGATGTCTTGTGACGCCAAAGAAACAAAGAACTCGCGTCAATATGTTCAAGAATTTGTCTTCGGTTAAGTGGCTTTTGAGGCTTGATGGTCCCGAAACGTTGTCCGAAATGCCACACCAGCAAAACAATAAAAATAAATAAAACGACGATAAAGTATGGAAAATTATTCCAGGCTAATGAAATCAAAGAAGGGTTGTCTTGATTCACTAAAAACCATACTTGCTCGGTACTACCAGTCAAAAACCGTAAAAAATAGGCGTTATCAAGACACGCTATATAATCATTTTTCCAGGCATTCGTACCTGACAAGAAAGTGACCATGCCCTCACCATAATAGGCTTGAATTATCTGAATACCGCGCTGATTTGAAGACCAGAAGAAAAAATCATCCTCCTTACCTTCCTCAAAATTCAAGGCATTACCAGCATTGAGTCCAATAGATAAATTGACCTCACCATAAACGGTTAAAGACAGGGTATCTTCTAAATAACGACAATTTTGTTGTGGATTCCAACGCTCATAACTGCCCTCTTCTAATTGGTTTTCAGGTGACTCTGTGAGATGTACGTCTGAAGAAACAAGACCTTTCTTCTTTTTGTCATCAATCTCCCCTTCAACTTCTAATTTTTCACCATTAACAGGAAATACACCAAAATTTTCGAAAATAAAATCTGGTCTTTGGTCGATCGATGATAAATAGGGGTTACTAGCCGTCACGATGAGACTGCCTCCAGCACTCACCCAATCCAACAATTTATTCGAGCGAAGTTCAGACAATGCACCATAACCATCCGGAATAACGATCAAATCATTTGAAGATGGCAGAGTCCTAGTATTTTCATAACCGCTGCCCTCTTGGATAGGGTCTTTTTGACTAAGGTTATCACTAGAAGAAAGTGTATCAAGACTCGTATAGCCTTGCTCAATATACAAAGATTTAGCTATGAGTTTTAGAAACCGCTGTGCGGCAAGATAGTCTTGCTGCTGAACCTCAATTACAGGACCTAAATCAGTCTTTTTCTCGACCCACTCAAGTTTAAAATATACTAAAATGATCCCTATTATAGATAAACAGAGAAAAGCGATAAGAGCTATACGCCTTGCCTTACTCACTAGTTTCTCCTCCCTTGTTATTTGCGGAGTCTAATACAATATTCCAGTCACGACAGAGTTCCTCAACGATAGCGCGTGTCGGTGGAATATGACCATAAGCTAGCTTTCGCCATGATAAGGTCACAGATGAGAAGTATTTATAAACACGATCAGAGCTATGAGCTTGTGAAATAGCTAAACACTCCAATTCTGTATTTGAAGAGTTAAAAGGAACGCGGTGCTGATTTAACAAATTTGTTATCGTAGCCCGGTAAAGCAAGCTCAAGCATTCTCGATAATCACCCTTTTCAATAAACTTGTTACATTCTGCTTCAATATCATTGGGTAGCTGCCCCTGCCGTACATCCAGTCCAAACAGGGTTTTGGGGACTTCAAAACTCTTGGGCTTCCCTTTTTTTGTAAAATCAACAAATTGAGCAAGTAAAGATCGGTAACGAAAGATTAAAAATACGACAATTGAAATGGCTATTACCCAAATAATCACCTCGATACTAGAAGCAATATACATAAGGAAGTTTACTAAAAACGGTGGAATATCTAGCTTAGACTCTTCTTTTGTTTCTTCGTCTTTTTCAAAACTCCAATTATCTAACCACTTTGGGATCTGAATCGTCTCTATTTGATGAAAATCTTGATGCTCGAATACCTCTAGAATATCGTGCTCTGCTCTCTTAACGGCTTCAAACTGTATGCATGCGTCACTCGAACATACGTTATTCTCATCAAATTTGGGCTGCGCAAACAAGTCATTCTGTGGCATAAATAGCAGAACAAATAAAGAAACGAACAAGAACGCTATAGAATGAATTTTTGCCGTACCAGCTGAAAAGTTAACAGGCTTTTCATGTAGCCGTGATATTTCCTTAAAACTTAGTTCAATATCCCACCCTTCTAACTCAATACGGCGATTAATATATAGCATAAAGCCACTAGCGACATAAAATGGAGCAACTAATAAAATACAAACGTAATATATTAAGTTACCTAGCCAAATATGATCTTCAAGCAAATTAAGCCATGAAAGGTCAATTGAATGTGGAATAAACATCATAACAACGAGAAAAGCGCCAACCATGAGAATAGCCTCAACATTCACCATGATGATCGTCAACCAGCTAGCAGGGTTACCTGTCTGTTGGTGTAAAATGACCAAGCGTTTTTTTCGTTGTTCTCCACGTAATTTTTCTAACTGAAGAACAGGTAAATCTAAGGACCGAGTGAAGCTGAATCGTCGCCATAACAGAGAGGGGAAAATTTGTTGGAAAGCGTACTTTGGAAAAGCCTTGATGGTTTCTTTCCATGTCGGTGCACTACCAAAAATACCAAAGCTTAAAACATACAGCTGTGTGCGTTCAAATACTGGCTTTAACCACCAAAGAACTAACGTTGCATAGTAAGAAAGCGGCTCTATAAGAGAAAATACTAAAAAGACTGGTAAACTAACAATGAACCAACTGAAAAGCATTGATTGCCAAAACATGGGCACCAATCGAAATCCTAGGTCGGCGGCTTCCCATTTTTTTCTATTTCGGGGGACAAAAACCAAACGGTCAAGATTCAAATCGACTACCTCTTCCAGAAAAAGATAAATAGACGAAAACCAAGACCCATAGCGCGGCACCGACACTATACTTAACAATAGGGGCAATTGTTGTAATTGAAGACCAGTAGGCCTCAATGAATGCTGCAAAAAGCAACATTATTGCGGCACCGATTATTAGCTTAATACTTTCTTCAGAAGCTTGTTGTAATGATGCAATTCGGGAAAGGTTTTGTGGGTATAAAACTGCAACCCCCAATTTAATTCCCGCCGCACCCGCAATGGTAATTGCAGTTAACTCAAACGATCCATGTCCGACAATAAATGGGAAAAATGTCACCTCATAATTAATTGCAACAATATGCGCTGAAAGACTACCGATCAAAACGCCATTGTAAACAAGATAGAATAATGAACCTACGGCCAACAATAGACCAGAAGCAAATGTTTGGAAGGCGATACCAATATTGTTATAAATATAATATCCAAACATTGCCAAGTCGGTATCCGATTGTCTCTCCCTGCCAATTTTATCGAGTGATGGATTGTACATCGTTTCGAAATCGGCTATCTGCATTGGAGACATAACGCTATATATAATCTCAGGATGTAAAAGCACCAAACCAAACATAACAATAGCTGGCAGATAAAAAAAACTTGTAGCTGTCCAAAAGGCAGCTGAATTTCGACGCAAACAACACGGAAATTCTGCCAAGATAAACTGTATCGATTGATATATGAAGGATGTTTTTCTATGGTATAAATGCTGATGCCCCTTCAATACCATGTAATTTAACCGGTTAATTAAACGCGCACTGTATCTACGTTTTTTAGCTATAGAAAGATGGTTACATACGCGCCTATATGCAGAAGAAAAGTCCCCAATAGCAATTTCAGATTGTTTAGCATAACTGAGGTTTTTTTTGCCATCCAAGTCAGAAACCAGTGATTCAAACTCGCTCCAGAATGATTGATAGTTAGATTCAAACTTCTCTTGCTTCATACGTGTTTTGTCCCAACCATCTTTAACGCCCCATTAGTTTATTAGCCGATTGGATAAGGGTTTCACGTGCTTCTTGGTCAGAAGTACTAAGCAATGAACTAACAATACCAGCTAACTCAATTTGCCTCGCATCAGAAAATGATTGTGATCGTTCACCAAATTCTATCACTGCTTTCTGGTGTTCAAGCGACAATAACTGAATTTCTTTAGGTAATACGAAGTGCACAGAATTAGGGTTGGAATTATCCAGATCTTGATCCAATTCTTGACTATAAACAACAACAGTTCCTGCAGATAAATCACCTAGACGTTTGTATTGTTTATTTAAAGATAGTGAAAGAACGCCTGCAAAGTAACCGAAAGGCATGAAATCAACCACCCGTAACAAGTTTCTAATCATTGAAGTTGAAAAACGTAGTGGCGTACCATCGTCATGTAAAACAAGGAGGCCCATTGCTTTCTTTCCAGGGGTTGCGCCTTCTTTGTAAACCTCAAAAAAAACCGGGTAAAACCATTCAGCAAGAAAGTATAAAACAAGGGTAATTCCTGTTCCTACCGATCCAATAAACGATGAGGCGATACTAACTAACAACAGAACAACTGCACGTATACCAAAATCAATGAGGTATGCGAGAGCTCTAGGACAAAGGCCTGCTGGCGTAATAACTAATTCAACACCTTCAGGGGTTTCTACCGCGTATGATGTATCAACAGGAATAGAAGAATAAATACTAGGCATCCGCTTTGACTATACATCCTTTTAAATCAACCGTATGAGAATAACTGAAGGTCACCCTAAATAAGTTTTTGATATTAGCATGAAACATAATCATAGGAATTAAGAAGTAATGTTTAGTTGCAGATTAGCCTAATTAGCCTTAGTTGAAATATTCTTAATGCGATAATCGTCCTCTTTGTCCACCTCAAGAGTAAATTGTACTTTATTCCCTCGTTTGAAGTGTTCTAAGTCAACACTGTCTACAACATTAAAACTCATCAGCATAGGTGGCCAGTTCATTTCCGGAATAGGAGCATGCTTGATAACGATCACGCGATCTAATAATGAAACTTGAGTCACGAAGCCATAAGCTGAAATATCGCGTACAGGTTCACCCATTGGACCACTTAATGAAGCGTTAGCTTTACTCACTGACTTGCCACCACTAGCGCACCCAGCCAGAGTAACAATAAAACTGATAAACAATACAGTAAGTCGCATATTAGGCTTCCTTTGAGTTCGAATTAAGCATAATAATAACGAAGAAAAAAAAGTATAGGAAGTAATCCTTTTTGAATTTCAAGAGACTCTAAAAGAACTCATTTATATGAGTTCAAATAAGAAACAAGATATTCTTTTAATGGGCAAAATTAAGCGCTTCCAGTTCTGAGAGAATTCGGTCAATCGTTCGACTGACCTTCGTATTATTTCGTATTCGCTCCATTTGAACCCATGTTGCTAACTCCCCTTGCCTCACAAGTTCGAGCAATTCAACCTCAGTGAGAGGGCTTAAAATTTTACGAAAATCAAAAGTATGAAAGTTAGGGTACACATTTATATTTGCACTGTACTCTTGATTCAATACGGAGGCGATCATGCTATTCCAGACATTGAACTTCGTCCAATTGCGCGTATAACGCTTACTAAATGCACTAATAACTCTTGAGGACCTGGCAGCAGCCCGGTGACTCAACTCACGCACTAATGAAGGAACCCTCGTATGCTCCCACCCATCTTTAGTGAACAAAACAATAGGGTTGATCATACTGGCAATATAATAATTTACGCCGTAAAGTCTCGCGAGGCGCTTGGCCGGCAAGTCATCACTTAAAGAGCCATCTACCCAACGTCGAGTAGGTAAATAAGCTTGTCGCTCCCCTGCCACATTTTTTGCTTCCAGCATCACTGATGGATACACACCTGGCACAGCACAAGAAGCTAACACGGCTTTACGTATATAAACATTAGGTGAAGTGATTGCATTTAGTAGCCGTGAGGTTTGATGTAGTTCAGCGGGTGCAATGGTGATATTGATTTTACGCCCGGTGAGTTCATACGCTTCTTGAAAGGTTAAATCAGGCACTAAGCGGTTTAGTACTAACTCTTCAAAATCACTTATTTCAGCCTTTGAGCTTCTCCCATAGAGAACTTTCTCTAACCACCCTCTTTCTTTTTTTACTTCTGACAACAGTCTCGCTGGCTTTATCAGCTCATGCAGCTCAAGATTAGTGTGGGTACCAAACATTGCGGTTACCATGGACCCCGCGCTAGAACCAGAAATTACGTCAGGCAACAAATCCTGTTCTAGCAAAGCTTTAACAACACCTACATGAAAATGCCCTAATGCACCACCACCACTTAGCATTAAAGCTGTTCGGCCAAAACATGCGCTCGCACGGCGAAAAAAATCTAACTTATGTGTATCACTTATTTCTTCATTATCCAAACTTGCAATATGCTGAAGTGACATAACGATTTCATCAACATAGTCTTCTATTAATTGCTTTGTGCCAAGCTTCGCTATGCCATATAAGTTATTGGTTCCCATTCCTCCCATGTTTCCATGAAGCCCTTCATTGAGAGCAAATAACAAGCACTGGTTGTCACCTTTAGCCCGATGTAAGCGTAAATTATTTAAGCGGTGACGAATCTGGGTATGATCATAGAGGTTCGTTCCCTCGACTTGTTTCCATTGCTTCGCTTCTGATAAATCATCAAATTCAGTTGCGGCAGCATGCCATTTAGAATAACTAGTCGCATTAGACATTCGATCTTCGATAATGGTGTTCTTTTTAAATAGCTTGCTGAATATCAAGTATTAGACTCCACTCATTGAATTTTTTTACCAGACTGATGAGGTGCTTTAAACCAAGACTCAAGATAGAAAGCTTGAGCATATAAAGCGCTTACGCCTACATATTTAAATATAGCACTCATTCCAATTCCTTCAGTATTTTGAAGTATTTGGTCGAGGTACTATATAGAGTAAATTGCAAAATAAAGAAATGTACAAAACTAATATTATGAAATTTCGGCCAATATTGTTTACATTAATCGACATCTGGCTAGAAACTCCAAATGTATTGGCCTAATCTACATTACGGTAATTTAGCCTTCTAAGTATACTGACACACTAATATTGATAAGGGAGAGATCTTTATTAAAACAGATCATTGGTCTTCGTTTGAATTCAGACACTCTGCAGCATGTACAAACTCTTGCTCTAATGGTGGTATGCTTGAATAATTCCCTCCCCAGCATTGGCGGCTCTTCAGTGTTAGCTCTGGTCACACTCTTGGAGAGCTATGGTTTCAACCAGAATCGAGTATCTACAATATCCGGCATTGATTTAAGCTCATTGGATCAACAAGACAGTCGCCTCCCATTAGACCAATATAAAACACTCTGGAAAACAGCGCTCTCGATTACTAACAATCCTGCTCTGGGCTTAGAGCTCGGTCAAATTATTAATACATCTAAAATAGGACTTGTAGGACATATCGTATTTAATAGCCAGAATATGGGTGAAGGTTTAAATGAGTACATACGTTTATTTTCCATCGTTAATGAAGCCATTTCACTCACTTTAGAAACCGACCAACAATACGCTTATTTACGATTTATTCACCTTAGTCCAGAGTATTACTGCATCTCGGATATGGAAAGAACAATGGCACTTTTTCTTCACAGAGGGAAAGCTGTTTTTGATAAGAACCTTAAATGGGAGTCTGTCGATTTCCAACACCCGCAACCAACCTACCACGATGCGTATAAAAAGGTGTTCGACTGCCCAATTCGCTTCAACCAAAATTACTGCCAAGTTATCTTTCCACGTAAATATCTTAAAATTACACCTAAACAAAGAAACCCTTATGTCGGTAGTGCCGCATTACAATATGCGAATAACATTCTTAAAAAGCTGCTCAGACGCTCGTACTCTGACAAAGTAAAAACGCTTATCACACAATCAATTAGCACAGGCAAAACAGATGTTGATTATATCGCTGAACAGTTAAATACCAGTCGCCAGACTTTATATCGGAAATTAAAAGCAGAAGATGTCTCATTTCAGGATTTGTTAGAAGAGGTTCGCTTTTCATCTGCTAAAGAACAATTAAAGGAAACTAATCTTTCATTAAGCGAGATTGCGTTTTCACTTGGATTTAGTGATTTGAGCGCTTTTAGCCGAGCATTTAAACGATGGAGTGGTGAAACACCAAAAAGCTATCGAGAGAATATTCAGGGCTGATAACTTATTATGACTGAACATTAGCGTGTTTTTCGGTCACAAATTAGCTAACGATCGAGTACAAATAAACTTAACTTCCCCGAAAAGAATTCAATTTCTATTAATTAGATAACAATACTAAACTATTAGCTGACATAGCTTATAATTCAACTGTTACTTTAATTATATGACGATACTTAAAATGAGACTTTTAATAACAATATTATTGCTATCATTTATTTCGTTCTCAGTAATTGCAGAAGACACCTCGTCGAATACTGTTTTCATATCCGAAAACCAAACTCACATTGATCCAGCGGAAAGTATTCTTGTATTTGAGGACGCAGAGCATAAATTAGACCTTAATAGTGTAACTACTCTGCCTGATAGCAAATGGGCTAACCTGCCAAATAACATCGCAAATTTCGGTTTCTCGGAAAGTATTTATTGGTTTAGCCTGAACATAAATAATGAGGGGCTCAGTGACATAGACCTCTATCTACATTTGAATTATGCCTTACTCGACAACGTTCAGTTGTATATCCTTAAAAATGGTGAAATTGACCAACAACTCTTCGTAGGTGATAAACTAAAGTTCAGTCAAAGACCTGTGCAGTACCCAACTTTTTTATTCCCATTTGAGCTAAACAGCAACCAAACAAAGCGTATTTTACTGCGTGTAGAAACAACAGGAACCTTACAAGTCCCACTTACTGTTTGGCAAAAAAATGCCTTCTTAATTGATGCTCAGTCTTCACATTTTCTATATGGCTGTTTTCTAAGTGCACTTCTTATTATGAGTGCTTACAACTTTTTCCTATTTCTTATGATTAGAGAACCAAGCTATTTACTTTATAGCCTATTCATATTGATGATTGCAGGTGTCCATAGCTCGCTCGATGGTTTTGCATACCAATGGTTCTGGCCTAACTCTCCCGGCTGGCATCAAATATCTGCAATTTCATTTATCGCCGCCGGATGTATCACAACTGTTTTCTTTACAAAAGCGATCCTGCCTATTCCTAAAAAAGGTTTTATAAATATCAGTATAAAGATGCTTATTGGCCTTTCAATATGCTCTGCAATTCTTTCACTGTTTCTTACGTATCGTGCTGCAGCCATGTTAAATGGTTTAATGACTATCATTGTGATGGCTAGCGTAGTCTCCATTTGTTTCGCCATGCTGAAATTCAGTCCAAAAATCGCGCGTTTTTACACACTGGCATGGACAACGTATTTTATTGGCCTTGTATTAAAGTCATCTAGCAAAATGGGCTACATCCCTTATTCTCCGTTATCTGAATATGCTGGAAATATAGGTGCAGTGGTTGGGGTCATTTTAATATCGCTTGCGCTTGCTGAACGAATAAATAGCGAGCGAAAAGCCAAAGAGTCCGCTCAACATCAATCAATTGCAAACTTACAACGTTTTCAATCACTTTATGAAAATGCTATAGAAGCAATTTTTAGCTTTGATTTGAAAGGTAAACTTCTTAGTGGCAACCCCGAGTTCCTCAAACTTGTCGGCATTTCAGACTTAGCGACGTTTAAAGGTGATTATTCAAACCCTGATGGTTTTACACTCGCACCAGAACAATTTTTTAACTTTCTGAATACGATTAAAATAAACGGAAAAATAATTGACCATGAGACCCAACTAACCAACAAAAATGGCGCAACGCGATGGGTCAGTATTTCAGGCAGGTTAAATACTGATGTTAGCAGTCATCAGCCCGTTGTAGAATGCACACTCATAAATATTAACGACCGCAAAGAGTTTGAACACCAACTTCAGCATCTGGCAGCACACGACCCCTTAACAGGTTTTTTAAACCGCCGTGCATTTGAATCAAAAGCAAAAGACAAATTAGATTTGGTCAAAAGTTACAAAGAAGAATGCTGCCTCCTGTATATGGATCTTGACCAATTCAAAATAGTCAATGACCTGTGCGGGCACTCTGCAGGCGACGTGCTATTAAAGAAATTAAGTCAACGTTTATTAAACAAGGTAAATGACTTTGATGAAGAGCAAGTCATTGCACGCTTAGGAGGCGATGAGTTTGGCGTGCTTCTCAGCCAGACTAGCCTTAATCAGGGACAACTTATTGCTGAAGAGTTCAGACAATCGATAGAATCCTTTCTCTTTATGTGGGACGGAAATAGATATTCATTAGGGGTCAGTATCGGTTTAGTTGAATTATGTCCATTCCATCATTCGGTTGAGCAATTATTAGTGATGGCTGATACAGCCTGCTATAAAGCAAAAGACCTCGGTAGAAATCGCGTACATACTTTTATTGAAACTGATAAAGATTTGCAGTTCAGACAGCTTGAAATGCAATGGGTATCCACAATTAAAGAAGCACTTTCTCAAGACCAGTTCTTTTTAGTATTCCAAAAAATCGATTCAAACTTAAAAGAAGAACAACAATATCATTATGAGATATTGCTTCGTCTAATAAATGAGAATGGAAATCTTTGCGCGCCTAACCAATTTTTGCCGGCTGCTGAACGCTATAATTTAATGACCAATATAGACCAGTGGGTAATCCGCTATTACTTTTCCTGGCTAAGTGAGAACCCAGAACATCTGGCTCAACTATCTTCAGCCAGTATTAACTTAAGTACACAAAGCTTGGGCGACGAGGCTTTTTCAGAGTTTCTTATCAAAACTTTTAATCAATACTCAATACCACATGAAAAAATTTGTTTTGAAATCACAGAAAGTATGGCGATAACCAACTTGGATAACACTCAAGTATTCATCAAGAAGTTAAGAGATTTAGGTTGCCGCTTTGCTTTAGATGACTTTGGCACGGGTTTTTCTTCATATGCATATTTGAAAGATCTGAAAGTAGACTATTTGAAAATTGATGGTATTTTTATTCGCAACATCACAGAGGATGCAGTGGATTACGCCATGGTGAAATCAATTAGCGATGTTGCTCAAGCAATCGGCATAGAGACCATTGCTGAATTTGTTGAAACTGAAGATATACGCCAAAAATTAATCGAAATCGGAATCACCTACTCTCAAGGTTACCACATTCATAAACCCACTAGACTTGAATCAACTGCTTTTCAAATAAAAAAAGTAGTTTAATCACCTAAGTATAACCCAACAAAAAAACGCCCAGTAGTTGAGCTACTGAGCGTTTTTTATAAAAGCATCATCAGATACTTTTTAACATTCTACTATTCTGGTGTACCACATTCGGCATTTGATGGATCAGTTGAACAACGGATCTTCCAAAGCATTTTAAGCGCTTTAGGGTGGTGAACACCTTCAGCTTTCAGAGCTAAACGAATTTCTCTTTTGAACTTTAGAAGCTCTGCTTTAGTATTAGCATCGGTTTTGATCCAATACTTCGCAGGAATTTCATCCTCAGCATCTTTCACTAATTTATGGATATCTGGTAGTCGAGAAAGGATATATTCACGCATATTCTGGCCAAAATCAGCTGGAAAGTGATCTTGATAAGTGATCATTTGCATCATGCCGTATAAAAGCTTCTCATCAAGAATACCACCTTTATCACCCAGACCATGATATAGCTCAAATACGTTATAACCTAGAGCAACCATAGGTAGGATATCAATATTACCGTTATTAAACTGGCCAGAGAAAGTGGTTAATGATGTGCCAACAGGTGATGCGCCCACCATGTTTGCCATTTTTAAACTTTGTGGGTCTTCATTAAGGATTGAGATTTTTTTGCCACTAAACTCTTCAACAGTATCAATATTTCTATCATTGACAAATAAGTAAACAGATCCGACAGGTAAAGTACCAACCATTTCGTAGTTACCATTGGTTAGTAACTTACCAACTTTAGGGTTAGTAATTGCTTTTAAAACAACGCCTAACTGTGCTTCAGTCGCAATACCACCAATCGCATCAAGGGTACCGCCAAAAGGTACAAACGGCCCACTAAGAATAGAAGTTAGAAAAGTACCGTCACAAACACCGGCTTTAAAGTCATTAGCAGCTACTTTCTCATCAGTATATGGCATTAACTCAATATCTAAGCCCCAACTAATACCTTTGGCTTTCAAATCAGCAAAGAAGGTCATTGCTGGGCCGCTTTTACCAACGGGGTCGTACATACAAAATGTTTTCTTATCTAACGCAAAAGTACTGGCGCTTACTGTAAGCAGTACAAATGATAGTACTAGTTGACGAATCGTCATTCGATTTACCTCTGTTTTATTTCTGTAAATGTTATGTGGCGCATCATATCAGAGCCATGTTTTAAAAGAGACATAATAAATGACTGTTAGTCACATATTAACAAAATATTTTCTCATCCTTGAAAAACTCTTTCTATTTATCAGTGTATTTGCTTAATAATAAGTTCAATACATTCTTAAAATTTCCATTGGCGAAGTTTGTGGCACTTTACGAATTTGCAAGTAACTAACAAAACCAATCAATACTGTCGATATTAAAGGCAGATAAAGCCAAAGTGAATAATGTGGTGTGAATGGAAAGTCAAACAACTCATATTGAATAATCCACATCACAGCCTCTGCACACAACAACGCTAACCATGCTGCAACCCAAGCCAGAAGACCAAACTCTAAAAATTGTACTGCTGTGATAAAGCGTGCCTTAACACCAAGTGTTCTCATTAGCGCAGCTTCTCGAGTTCGCTCAGTCATCGTTGAACTTATTAATGCAGAAATAACCAGAAGCGCTGCAAGTACAATAAATACCAAGATCACCTCAATCATTTGGGACACTTGCTGAATAATACTTCGAAGCTTCTCGACTAACTGATCCAATTCTAATATTGAAACCGTTGGGAACTGACGCCCCAACTCATTTAGCACCTGTTTTTGAGATTTATCAGCATAAAAAGAAGTGATATAGGTTGATGGAAAACGATTCAGGCTCTCCTCTTCAAACATCATATAAAAATTGGGTCGCATACTGTCCCATTGCACTGAACGAATGCTGCTGACCTTTGCTTTCAGAATTTCACCGCCTATCGAGAAATGTAATACATCCTCCAGCTCCAGACCTAGTTTACCAGCCAGCTGCTCCTCAACAGATACATTGGCATAACCAAGGTCAGTACCACTATAAGCTGCAGGATCTGCTCTCTCTTGCCACCATTCTCCTGCTTTAATTTGGTTATCATCAGGGAGTTCATTTGACCACGTAAGATTCAATTCTCTGTTTAATGCAGCGACATCTTTGGTGACAGCAACTTTTACAGGCACATCATTTATATGGCTAAGTCGACCTCTTACCATGGGATATAAACCGCTGGTTATCAGTTCTTTTTCTTCTAATACTAACTTGAGGTCGCCCAAGTCATCAGGCGCAATATTTATTAAAAAATGGTTGGGCGTATGTTCAGGCAACTGACTCTGCCAATTATCTACCAATGACTCTCTTGCAATAAAAATTAAACAAAATAGTAGTAACGTTAGTGAGAAAACACTTAACTGAATTAAAATATGCAACGGTCTACGTAATAGGTTTGATAAGGATTGACGCAGTACAGACCCTGCTTTAAAACGTTCAGAAACATTCCTGCCAAGTAATTGATATATCATCCAGGAAAACAGCATCAATACGGCTAACAATCCAACTACAGATAAAAGCAAACCAGCAACAAGGGTAAGATCTTGGCTATAACCATATAATAGAACGAAAATAGCTAATATTGAGGCGAGTGAAGCCCTCCAAGACCAAGCGAGCGCATTCATCTTTTCCTGCCTCAATACTCGCATCGGTGAGACTTTGCGTAATTGAAAAAATTGAGGCAAAGCAAAACCGAACAATGAGACAAAAACCGTTCCTGTTGCCAACAACAATACCCGCACACTCTTCATTGACCAAACAGGCCATTTCAATTCCGGGATTAACGCGCTTAATATATCCTGTAAAATAAAAGCTAAACCACCACCTAAAATAATCCCTATTAAGCTGGCAAAAAGTCCCAAAAATAGTAGCTGAAAAGTAAAGTAGACAATAACTCTAGAACCTTTCACGCCTAGGGTTTTCATAATGGCAACACTGTCGATTTGACCTAAAGCAAATTGTCTTGATGACATCGCAACAGCAATGCAGGCAAGTAGAACGGCTAAGCTACCACCAAGCAATAAATAGGTTTCAGTTTTTTCTAATGCATCCTCAATGGCAGGTCGGCCTTCTTTGATCCCCTGCCATTTCTGGCTAGCATTCAGCTTGGGGATAAGCCATTCTTCAAAAGAAGAAATTTCTGATTCAGAGCCTGTAAAATAGTAACGCCACGTCAACCGACTGCCAGGTTGAATCACGCCCGTTTTTTTTACTTCATCAAAACCCATCAACACGCGTGGCGCTAGTTCAGCTAATTTAAAGCCTGCGTCTGGTTCCTGTGCTAATTCATGCGTGACGGTAAAGTCCATATCACCAATCGAAACAGTGCCGCCCTGAGAAATATTAAACAAAGAAAATAAACGTTTCTGCATCCAGACATTTTCGTTCTTCGGGCCCTTGTTTACAGAAATACGAACGCCATCAGGCAAGCCAACCAACAACTCTCCTTTTAAAGGGTAATTCTGGTCAACAGCTTTGACAGATACCAACTGAAATTCATCATTGGCATATAGCATTGAAGAGAATTCAAGACTTTTAGCGTAATTCAAACCAGCCTTATTCGCGTATTCAAGCCATGTACTCTCGATCTCTCTTGGACTAATTAACTGTCGATCACCTGCAATAAAGTTAGTGGCGGAGTTAGTCAGAGAGCGTTTTAACATATCGCTCACAAGCGTGATTGTAGTTACGCTTAAGACCGCCATTATTAAAGAAATAAACAATAATCTGATGGATGAATTGTGTGTTTGCCTTAAGAGGTCTCGTAGACTTTGAGCGACTAATTTCATGCTTTACATTCCACTAGCTCGACCTTGTTACTGGCGACTGAATGCTCTTCTGGAACTATTCGACCGGCATCTATATGAACTCTTCGCTGACAACGATCAGCAAGAAGCTCATCATGTGTAACCATTATGAGTGTCGTACTATTTGCCTCATTCAACTCAAACATTAAATCAATAATTTTTTGACCTGTTTCTTGATCTAAATTTCCAGTAGGCTCATCTGCAAAAAGAATATCGGGTTTACACGCAAATGCTCTCGCCAAGGCGACCCGTTGCTGCTCTCCTCCTGATAGTTGAGAAGGATAATGCCCTAGCCGATCATCTAAACCTAAACGAATTAAAAATTCTTGCGCACTCTTTTTTGCAAAAGCATCACCTTTGAGCTCAAGCGGCAACATAACATTCTCAAGCGCGGTCATACTTGGCAATAATTGAAATGACTGAAAAACAAAACCTACATGTGACGCTCGTACTGAGGCACGCTCATCTTCAGACATTTCCTCTAAAGCGTTATTCATTAAACTGATAGAGCCATGACTCACAGTATCTAAACCGGCCAGTAAACCGAGCAACGTTGTTTTACCTGAACCCGAGCGGCCCACAATCGCTAATGATTCACCCTGCTTGATTTTGAGACTAATACCACGCAAAATTTCAAGCTTCTGACTTTTAACATCTACCTGTTTGCCTATATCATCTGCAAAAATAGCATATGATGTTTGCTCGGTTGAGCTCTGATTGACAGGCTGTGACATACATACTCCTAGGAAATATTAATGATTAAGTCTTACGGTCTTCTGACTATTATATTTTTATTTAGTTCTACGCTTGGTTTTACTACTCAACTTAGCGCTAATCAAAGTAGTGAGACACAAACTCTCAACGAAGCAAGCGAAATATCTAGTAAAAGAATATTAGTGCTCGGTGATAGTCTAAGCGCTGCTTATGGTATACCAATTGAACAAGCTTGGGTTGCCTTACTGGGAAAAACACTAGAGAAACAGTTTTCCGATATTGATAACACCTACAAAATTATCAATGCAAGCATCAGCGGTGAAACAACAGATGGAGGCTTAAGGTCCCTTCCTGCTCTTCTAAGAAAATATCACCCTGAAGTAGTAATAATAGAATTAGGTGCCAACGATGGGTTAAGAGGTTTCCCACTTAAAACAATCGAACGAAACCTAGAAAAATTAATCGTATTAGCGCAAATGAATAATGCCAAAGTTCTATTAACAGGCATACATACACCGCCCAACTATGGCAATCGTTATGCCAGTGCTTTCCACCAGATATACAGCAAACTAGCCAAGCAATACAACACGCAGCTACTGCCATTTTTACTTGAAGGTATAGCAACAAACCCGAAGTTGATGCAAGCAGACGGCCTACACCCAAAAGCAAGTGCTCAAGCAACTATCAAAAGTCTTATTTGGGAACAACTTGAGCCAATGCTGACTAGTGACTAATTTGCTCAAGAAAATCTATTGCGCGTTGCTCTGACCAATATCGG
This sequence comes from uncultured Oleiphilus sp., assembly GCA_913020495.1. Taxonomy (GTDB): domain Bacteria; phylum Pseudomonadota; class Gammaproteobacteria; order Pseudomonadales; family Oleiphilaceae; genus PZPK01. The sequence continues at coordinate 26,596 of CAJWBJ010000015.1, read as the reverse complement.
TTTTCCCGATTAAAACTCATAAAACCAACATGGCCACCAAATAGTGGTGTTTCTAGAGTTACCTGAGTGTTTTTTGCCACGGCTTCATAGGGGTAGCATTCTGGCGTTAGAAAGGGGTCATCTTTTGCGCTCACAATTAAGGTTGGCAATCTTATTTGATCGATATGCTGCTTACTACTACTTTTTTTCCAATAATCTTCAGCGTTTTTAAAACCATTCATGGGGGCTGTATAGCGATCATCAAAATCACGAAAATCTTTTATCTTTGAAAAACCTTTTAAATTTATTTCATTTGGGTAAAGCCGCTGCTTTTCTTTTAGCTTCTGCTTCAAACTCTTTAAGAAATTTTTCATGTAAATTGCATTTCGTGGCTGGGCTAACTGCATCGAACTCGTGGTTAGGTCACAAGGTACTGAAAAAACCACGGCCCCCAACAGCTTCTGTGATAGCTCTGCACTATGTTTTCCCAAATGAATCAGCGTCTTGTTGCCTCCAATACTAAAACCAACCAAGGCTACTTCTTCATAAGATTTAGTAAGGGCATAATTGATAACGGTTTCAAGATCTAGCGTGGACCCACTATGATAAGAGAATAAATTTCGATTTGGTTCGCCACTGCATGACCTAAAATTCCAGGCAAGTACATCCCAATGGTGCTGCATTGCAGTGTTTGCCATACCTAACATATAAGGCCGACGACTATGGCCTTCTAATCCATGCGTTAGAATCACCAGACGTTTATTACCTGATCGCGCCCAATCAAGATCTAGAAAATCACCATCAGGCGTCTCTATTCGCTCCTTAACAAAAAAATGATCATCTAGTTTTCTGAATACAGAAGGATAGATGCTTTGAAAGTGTCCATTCTTTAACCACCATGATGGTCTATAGTCCATTCTATAACTTCCTTAATTTTTTATAAAAAGATATGCAGAGCGGTGATTATGCTGCATTTTTAACCATATTTTCCAACACGGCTCGCCATGAAGAACAAATAGTTCACTTTCTTCATAAACAACTGTTGACGGCCGAACTTCAACTAGATAATATGCGCTCCGTTGTGACATTCCCCGATAGCTCAGTTGGTAGAGCAACGGACTGTTAATCCGTTTGTCGCTGGTTCGAGCCCAGCTCGGGGAGCCAACACAACCACTTCTTTTAGCACTTCCAAAGACCTGATTTAATCTGCCCAACATCCTTATTCCAGAATAATTATATCTAAAAATTGAACAAATAATTCCTTTAATTCAATTTTGTCCGGTTGAAGATACCACTGCATAAAAGCACCATCAATAAAAGCAAGTATCACTGAAGGATAAAGGTCGCTCACCTCGACTCCAGCTGACGTCAAAACACTTTTTATAAACAAGCGATAGGAATCATACATTTCTTTTATATGCTTATTTATTGTGGTATCGATCGTTTGATTAACAATAAATGAAATAAGTAAGGTGTTTGCTTCGGGTGTTTTTTGCATTTCTTCAGCGACCAACATCATTGCGCTTTTCAGACGTTCTTTTTTATCTGGCGCTGCAAAACTTACTTTGGCAATCAGTTGTTGCATACCATCAAAGATATCTTCAACAACAGCAAGCAATAAGCCATTTTTACTGCCGAAGTGCCATAAAATACTACTTTTAGCGACACCACTTTTATCAGCAACCAAGTCCAGCTTTAAAGAACTCAAATCTGTGTTCGCTAAAATTAAACGAGTACTTTTAATAATACGGAGCCTACTCTGTTCTCCACGACTTGTTTTTGCCGAACTCAACTTACCACTAGAATTAACTGCCCTGCTTTTAAAATCAGTCATACTGACAACCTTTCTTTTATTCGATCTGCTGCAATATAACTAAATGCCATGATGGTTAGACTAGGATCTAATGAAGAGCTACTAGGAAACACAGAGCTATCAGAAACGAATAAATTGTCCCAGCCATGTACTTGATGATCTGAATTTACAACAGATAAATTAGGATCTTCTCCCATTCTACAACCTCCTCCAGGGTGTGGCGACGCCATAGAAAGCCCGCCCGCCTCGATATTAAGGTCATCCAGCTTTTGAATTTCATCAATTGTGTTAAGCGATACCCCTTGCAAACCAGCGACTAATACTTTTTTAGCGCCAGCTTCAAAATTAAGAATGACTTGTTTTTTTATTCCATCTTTCAAAACCTTTTTGGTTAGCTCACCATATGGATAATATACTTCACGAGCACCATTCGATTTAATTCTTATCTCTCCAAGCTCTGACTCAACATCATCCATCCAGGCAATTGTGCCACCAACTTTAGATAAGTCATCCATCCAAGTTCGATGGTCAGATCCGAAGCCTGGAATCGTCGCCGCTAAAGAAGCAGGCTGAAGCTGATTCGGCATAAGAAGATATCCTCCTTCAACATACTGATTTTTATTGAAGCGCCGCAAACGGTATTCATCAACGCCCCAGGCCGCTGGAATATTTCGCCATTGAATAATTTCTTCTTCGAACAAGCTGTGAACCATCGTAGATGGATTCATGGAAAAATATTTTCCCAGCGCGGGTAAATCTTTCTTAAACCCCTGCTGCATCAAAAAGAATGAAGAATTAAAACCGCCACCTGCTAGTACCACCACATCTGCAGCAATTTTGAATTTCTTGCCAGAAGGTCTATTACGAGCTCGATCCATAATTTCAACGCTGACACCATTGGCTTTTCTAGCAAGTTCTTTGGTATCAGAATAAATAAGCTGTGCTGCCCTGGCATCAGAAAACAACCTTGCGCCTTGTTTAAGTGCACTAGGGATATGCGTGACGATTTGACTCTGTTTCGCATCATACAGACAGCCCTGCATACAATGCCCAGACTTCTGGCAAAATTTTCGTGCTTGAGGGACTCTATGACCATGCCAGCCTAAAGTTGCGCAAGCCCCACGTACCTTTTCGTTCATCGGGTTAAAAAACTCATCTTCAGCGCGATGAACATTCAAACTTTTTTCAATGGCATCAAACGCAGGATTTAAAGCAGCTACTCCGTGGCCTTTGACGCCAAACTCTTGTTCCCATGACCTTATTTTTTCACTAGGGGTTCGATAACTGTCAGCCCAATAATGAACAGATGCTCCACCAACATTGTTGCCATACATTAAAACATTGCCGCCATCATGACCGGTTGCCAAACCTCTAGCCCCAAACAATTTACCCGCCATGTTTAACTCATTTTGATCCATTTTTGTCGCTGGGTAGTAGCCGCCCTGTTCTAATAAAATAACATCAAAACCAAAATCAGTTAGTCGCTTTGCTACAGTAGCGCCACCACAACCTGTACCAATAACACAAACTTGTGTTTTATAAAGCGCGCCATTCTCATAGTCCTGCTCTTCATATATTTTATTGTCCATTTTCATCTTAGTTTCCTGCCTCATGCGTATTTAATGAGACTTGCTTGGTAAGTGATTTATATTTGCGGCGTTGAGAGCTCATAATTTGTGGCATTTTAGAAAAAGTGCCGTCATAACCTGTTACTAACATTGTTGACTCATGTCCATAAAACATAAGCATGACGGTCATTCGGCAAGCACTAATAACAGCGCTGACAGTATTAATGCGCGTCTGCTGCATAGAAACTAACCATTGTTCTCGCTCAAGCAGAGGCATTTGACTAAAACGAGAAAAGCAACCGTATACCAAGGGCAGATATTCCAAAACATCCAGAGCCAACAAAAAATCATCACTTATATCTGTAGATACAAAATATAGCTCTTCATCAATACGTTGAATTACTTCTGCTTTGTGGATAGCACTTTCAGAATTCGAAACGCAAGCTTCAGCGAACGAAAAAAGCAATTTTGCTCGCTGTTCATCCATCACCAATAACAAACCAAAACTTGTATTATAAACAGTCTGCTTTGTGTCCTTTTCATGATTTGTGAAACTACAACTGGCTAATTGTGTTGTCGCTAAAGCAGAAATCACTCCACCCGTACTTGCAAATAGTTTAAGTAATCGTCTTCTTGGTAAGGGTTGATTTAACATTGCGAACCTCTCATATATAATAGACTGAACAGTCAGTACAATGACACTAACTTCGAACAAAATCAAATTTCAGAAACAATAAAGCCCCGTAAAGTACGAGGCCGAATTGATATGTACTTCCTGCGATGTCTGACTAGTACCCTTTAAACAATTTGCTCAAAGCCAATGAAAAGTAATCTCTATGAATGCGTTAATGATTAATGGCAACTCCCATGTAGCTTTGCGTGTGACGATTCTATAAATCAACAGAAGGTGACAAATTTCAGATCTGAAACCTTAACTTCAGTAATAAAGTTAATTCTGACTCATTTAATGACACACTTTGTGCTGCTCCATCTGCGTCGGTATATGTTAAAGCTGTTGAAAAATCCCAGAAATCATCCCACTGGTATTGTGCTAAAGCTGTCGCTGTTAATACTTCAGGCTCTGTCACCCAAAACCCAAGAAAACTTAGCATCAAATCATCATTCAGATAAGTTTTACTCCATCCTATTGTCCATGATTGAACCCTACTACTTTTAGCATTAGGCTCCTGAATTACTTGGTCGTAAAGCCAAACACCTGCATTCAACTGATGGTTATTAAAAGTGGTATATTCAATACCCACTGCAGCTTCTGAATGAGATAACTTTTTGCCTGAAAAATTCTCTAACTGCTTATTCTTATAAGCCCAGTCCAACTCCAGTAATAAACGCCCTATTGCCCACGAAGTACTTAAACCCCAAAGCTCGTACCGTGATACATCAAGACGAATGCCGTTTGGTTTGTTGAAATCAATAATTGAAACAGGTGTATTTTCATATAAATGAGCATACATAAATGAAACGTCGCCGCCTTCCCAGCTTTGAGATATACGCCCCCCAAACTCCTCATGTAAAGCGTTTTCTAGGTCGTCAAATTGAGATGTTTTTTTGAGTTTGAATGTATTAAGGCGTGCTGATTCAACATAAAAAGACTGAAATTGTGTATTTGAGTAATAACAATCTAGCAAAAACATATCCTGAGATAAGCGGATATTACTATAATCAGTAAGAAGCGGTTCGGTAAAGTCAAAAGGAGAAATAACATCTACAGCAAATGCACCCTCTACAACGCCCCAATACAAACCCTGTCGACCTATTTTAGAAACACAAGCAGACTCACTCACTTGAAGCCACGCTTCTTGCAACTTATTATGCCCAAACGAGTTTCCTGTATCTTTGAGTTGTTGATCATCATTCGAGTAATAAGTGTACTTATTATCTAAACGAAGATAACCACCATCCCAAGGAGCTACCTCATATTCAATTCGCGTCTCCGTTCGAGAAATCTCAAGTTTGTTACCTTGTGAAAGCGTTTGCTGAATTGTAATCCTTATATTGCGTCGCCAAAATGGTAAGGGTTCTAGATCTGGCTGCGACTCAAATTCAAAGACCTCGCCAGCCAATAAGTCATCCTCCAATAAGTTCTCAGCCTGGGCATCTAATCTGAATGAGACTGCCCATAAGCAAAAAAACAAAAACAACATCATGTTCAATACACTATTTTGTGCAGTATTATTCAAATTTAAAAATATCTGTTTTGTCATTTTTTTATAATCATCATCTATGCAGATAAATAGCCTACAATATTCTGAATACCAATTTCAAAGTTATGATAGAAGTTGCGATACAATACTTTAGTAAGATTAAAAGGTGCTCAGGAAAAATTCAATGCCACTACCAATACTTTATTCTTTACAACACTGCCCTTATGCAATGAGAGCAAGAATGGGGTTATTCCTCTCAAACCAAGCTGTCATGTTGCGAGCCGTCATCACAAGGAATAAGCCCGCAGAAATGCTTGCGGCTTCGCCTAAAGGTTCGATTCCTGTTCTAGTAATTGATGATAAGACGGTGATTGACGAAAGTCTGGACATTATGATTTGGGCATTATGCAAAAATGACCCTCATTATTTACTGTATAATGACGAACCTGATGCTCTGGCTGCAATGCTCGAGTTGATTGCCCAAAACGACAATGAATTCACCATTTCATTGAGTAAATATAAACAGGCGAAACGCTTCCATGAAGACTCAGAAGTTCACTACCGCCAACAATGCGAGTTATTTGTTCATCAACTCGAAACTCGACTAAATACTTATAAGTTCTTTATGGGGCAAAAGCCAAGCTTAGCTGACTATGCAATCCTTCCCTTCATACGGCAATTTGCCCGAGTAGATCGAAAGTGGTATTTGAATGCGCCCTACCCAAAATTACAACAATGGCTGACTTATCACCTTCAGAGCTCATCATTCTCCAAGGTAATGAAAAAGTACCCCTTATGGTTGGATCAGCATGAAGCATTTCTATTTGGAAATGATTCACGCAGTAACTAGCCCTCTTTGAAAAAAATCTCTTTTAGGCGGAGATAACGCTAGCTATAAAGCCCTGAAAACTATTCGCGACTAGTCGCAAGATGAAATACTTCCATACTCAGAAGAGAAAATGGCGCACTCTCCATCACTGGCGTAAGAAGCACCATCCGAATAGTAGGAGCTTCCACCACCATAACTATTTGCTGAATTATTTCCACCTCTACTCTCATTAATACCAAGCGCTTGCGCTGCAGCTTGCTCCCCATACGCGACTGTTAATACGCCATAAGCAAATTCTTTTTGTTCGTCTATACCAAGATAGTTCCACGATCGCTTATATTCATCAAATATCTGTTGGGCTGCAGCTAATTCTTGCTGGGTATCAACTGGAAACGAAGTGTAATGAGTTGCAAGGTTATTAATAATTGTCTGTCGTTGCTGAGGTGTAAAGCTTTGTTGCTGGCCAAGTTGATCCAGTATAAAGGTTAAAGCATCTACATAAGCATTGGCTGCATTTTCTGTCAGTTGACCTCCTTGACCTTGTGCAAGTACACCTGAATTATTAGAGCTATGTATAGGCGATTGCTGAGGTGATGAAGCTGAAGTTGCATCATCTGAAGCTAATATGACCAGTGAATCCCGGTGAATGACGGTATCATTATCTTTAATAACTATTTCATAATCACCTGTAGGCCAGTCTTTATCGGGCTTAGTGAAATCAAAACTCAAGGGGCTACCCTTTTTTGAGATGATTTCAGTGCTTGTGATCTCATAACCTTTAGGCGCAACATCACCAACATTAACCACGATTAAAGATGCAGAAATTATCGTCTTTTTATTCACAGTAATTTGATAAGTAATTACTGGCGCTGTATCAAAAAAAGTAAAACTAGAATGAGTAACGATAGAGGCTGATGCTTGTAACGAAAATGTAGTAAAAAACAAAATAGATATAAACGAATTAATCAAATCTTTCATGACTAAATCCTCCGTAAAAACTTGTTATTCCTACCTCTAATATAGTCGTTATATTCAGAAAAAAAACTATAGTATGAAAAGTTTAGCAACAGAAATCAGGCTAGTAATTTATGCTTTCTCAACATTTTTAATCAACTGAACTTGGAATAATTCAATCTGATCGGCTTTTCAATCTACTACCTAGTTTTTGTGGATGCATTACTTGATGCGATCCCCCTATGGATGCAATCACTAGAAGTTAACTGGTCGTACGTATATTAAAACAGTCGCTTTATAAGAAGTGTGCAGTCAAACTCGAGAACTACTTTAAGTTAATGATCGAAACACCGTCAATTTGGATCACTGTATTAGCATTAGCTCGCTCAATTATTTTAACTAAAATCGATTGGACATCTTCATCTTCACGAGCATCATTTTTACTCACAAACTTTTGTTCTTGTTGTGCAGCGCCTTCTTCCAGAGTAAATGAAACAACGACTTCAGTTGCTAAATCCGACGTTTTGCCAAAGTACTCTAACGAAACCTGAGGATAGCCATTGATACCTTTTTTAACTTGCTTTGCGATACGTTTTTTTGCTTTATCAACGTTCATAACTGAACCCTTGTGGTAACTTAACCTGAAATATTAGAATAGTTTGTTAAACCGAACCCGTATTGAATGTGCCAAATAGGTCCCGTCTATGTCGTTTTTTTCAATTGCTTAGAGTAGCATTTTTCTACAAGATAAAAAGATTTGTCACATCTGAAAGAAACTTTTTAAATACAGCCATGTTATTTTATGAGTCTAAAATAGATTAAAATATAAGGCGAATAAAGTGAATAGAAAGTCGGTTTACCAAATAAAGCATTGCTGGAGATTAATTCTCATTGACTGCTGTTATACTTTTGAAGGTTTCATGATAAGCAAGAAGACGCTTAAAACTGCTTCGATCTAGCATTTTTAATGGTCGACTTGCTGCTAGATTACTTTTGGGTTTTTCCAAGCTATAAATTTTTGGAGGCTTCCATGGAACCAGATATAAAACGTTTGGTAATTCTTGGTTTCCTCTAATACGTGCCCCTTCCAAGCTTAGAATTTCATCTTGAGAAAAACTATTGCTACTCGCTAATAGAAAGCATGTATTGAAGACTACAAAAATTAATCGTCGCATGAATATATTCATCATTTTGCCTTTAGTCGGTTTTTTGTGTCGAATATCCAGTCTTTTATTTTAGGGTCAGGCTCAGCAAGTAATCCTTGATATTGTTCGTATAATGCTAAGGCATCTTCGAGCCGGCCTCTATACAAATCAAGTAGTATTCCAAGATTTCGTATTGCATTAAGGTCATTCGGATCAACCTCCAATATCTGTCGATAATAGGCTTCAGCCTGGTCGAAATCGCCTGCTTCTCGTGCTATTAAGCCTAAATAATTTAACGCGAGCGGGTGCACTTTATTCAAACCAATCAAAGTTTTAAAATAGCTTTTGGCTTCTTCAAATTGAGCCTGTTTAATTGCGATAACTCCCAGATTTATGACCGGGCTTATATAGCTTTGCTCTTGAGAAATGATGCTCTGATATAAAATTTTGGCTTGGTCATATTCGCCTTGTTTCTGATGATTCAAAGCACGTTCGAAACGATGCTGAATTTCAGTATTAACACCTATTGGTGTATCAGTTGTTTGTTTAGTCTTTTCAAAACTAGCACACGCGGTCATAACTAATAACAAGAGCATGATGACTATACGGTGTGAAGTTTTAATAAAGCTCATATACTGCCCCCTGCAAAATCTCATTTTTGTCATACCTTCCGGGTAGTAGTACTTTTAGTTCTTTGAAGCTGTTTTTCACCCAATCATCATAAATGCCTACCCAGCTTCGACTAACATTTTGAGCGTGAATATCTATTGCGCTGTCTTCGAAGGGGAAGGCCTGTTCTTCTAATAAAATTTCATATTGCTCTAACTCCAGTTCATTGAGTCCTTCAGGTCGATCTGAATCCATTAAGTCAACACTTAGCTGAGCATAGATATCAGCCATTCTAAAACCTGCTTGCGTTGAAAATTCGGAAACGCCATAGGTTGCTGTTTTCTGGTATGCCTTCATTGCATTCTGAAGTGCTTTGGTCTTTTTGATCATTGTAATATTCAAAGGCAATTTAAGTTTTATTGCCTTGTATTGTATAAATGCATCGTTTGCTAATACAGCAGACGCACTAGCAGCTAAATAGCGCATTCGGTCATCTGCCTCTTTGGGTGCCCTATCGACAGTTTTCATTTGTTTGGCTAACCAAAATCTTCGTTTAAGAGGCTTATCAGTCTGTTGGTAAAGTATCGCCAAGCGATTAGCTGCTTCCATATAAGTTTCGGCCGGATGCGGATAGGTATTCGCATATTTACGATAACTTAATAACGCCTGATCTTTATTTTCAGCTTTGTCATATAGTTCAGCAATGATGTACAACGTGTTTTGTTTTTCATCCCCGGGTTTAGCTAAGCGGTACATTGTCTTTAGTTCACTAGCAGCGTACTCCCACTGCTTTGTTTCACGGTAAGCTAAGGCTAATTTAGCGGGTAAGGTATCCTTCAATATATGTTGTGGGTAACGGTGACGAAATGAAGTAAGCACTTCAATCATTTGAGGCCATTTCTTCAATTCCAGTAAAAGACTGGCAGCATCATATTCAGCACTGGCACGTAAGCTAGAGTTTGGTGCAACCTGACCAACACGTAAGAACTCACTGATGGCTATTTCCTTTTTCCCATTAGCCAACATAGCTTCTGCTTGTTTAAAGACGCTGGCGGCTAGGTTTTCGACAATACTTAAGTGCCGCTTGTCTTTAATAGGCATTAATTCTAAAACAGCCGTATAAGCTTGCTCTGCAAGTTGATATTTATGAAGGGCATATAAACTATGTGCTTTGATTAAGCGTGATTCAAGGAGTGTTGTTTTGTTTGGCTTATGTTCGTTTTTCAACTCATTATTTTCATCAACTTCCTGCGCCCAATCCAATAGTTGTTGAGCGTGGACAATAGCTTCATTATAACTTTTCGCGTCAAAATCTATCGTAGTCGCAACAAACAACACTTCTATTGCTCGTTTATCTTGTGAGTGTCCTGCAACAAATCGAAGCCTGTTTAGCTGTTGTTCTAATTTCAATAATGCCACTTTACCTAGTGACGGTTCATCTTTAGTAACAGGCCAAGATTTAGAATATTCAATATAGGTGAGAATTGATGCATAACCTGCCTCAGCGGCATTTTCGAAGGTTTTAAAGTCATAAGCGGCTCGATTAAAACTCTCAATTGCTAAAACCCAATGACTAAGTTGAAGATGGCTTTCTCCAAGCAAAAATAAACTATTGGCAGCATCTGCGTGCTGTGGAAAAGTATCTACAAATGATGAATAAAAACGGCTAGCAAGACTGAAATTCTCATGAGCGGCTTTTTTCTTGCTAGCTTTCGATGCCCGCTGGGCTTTTACGTAATGAAAGTTTGCAATTTCCGGTAAAAGTCTTTCTAGCTGTTCTTTAATGAAAAACAATTCTTTAGGTTGGTGACTTTCCCAATAATTAGTTCCTTTACCATACGAATCGATAAAACGGAGCTTTTCAACATAGATATCACTTTTAAAGCCCGCCAATTTAAGAGTATCAATGATATTGATTTGGTATCTTGGTGACCAATTACTCTGTGGATGGACTTTTATAAATCTGCGATACACCTCAATCGCATCAGAGTATTGTTCTTTTTTAATCAGTAAATCACTATACCGATCATAAACAAGAATTTCATAAGGTTTGGTTCCTATAGCTGCAAAGAGTTGCTCAAGACTCTTTGCTTTATCCATATAAGATAGAGATAACCCCATAACACGAAGCAAATCCTCAACCATGGTGTGATGTTTCTCATCAACAAAGTCTACCTGATAATCATTAGGCAACACGATATCTAACACAGAGGTAAAAGAAATAAGTGCAGGCGCATAACGACTTAATTTAAACTGACTCCAACCAGCCATATAGTGTGCATTAACCAAATAGGTATTTAGGCCCATACGGATAACAGCATTAAATGCAGCAAGCGCTCCTTCATAATCATTTTTAGTAAATAACAACTCACCTCGGCGGAATTGTACTTCAGTGATTAAAGTGGAGTGCGGGTGTTCTTTCACGAGTAAATTCAAGGTAGACAAGTAAGCAGCGCTATTTCCTTTTAGGTCATGAGTCTTTGCTAACTGATAGTATACGTGGTCATTGTCTGGGCTGTTTGGGTATTTAAGCAGCAAAGCGTTATAGGCTGAAATAGCGATATCAAGCTCATCAATAGCTTGCTCCGCCATTAACAGTTCACCTTCCGCTAGTTTTAAGTCAGCTAGACGATGGAGAACACGCATTTGTGTTTCAGGGTCATTTAGTAACGGCAGTAGCTTGCTGTAGCTTTCAATCACACTTTTCACGCTGGGCGATTGAGTAGACTCAGGGCGAGTAATCAAGCTTGCAGGCTGTAATTCAGCTAAGGTATTTTCAATGGCATTTTCTTCAAACGGCATAAAAGACTGGCACGCACTCAAACTTAAAACCAATAGATTGAGGAAGAGAAATTTAATCACTATTGTTCCTCCTTAACACTTGATATTTCAGGAGGCTGAGTGAGATAAAGCGCATCAGCTAATCTTGCTTGCGCTTCTCTTGCTGCTAGTAAATAACCCTGAGTTTCACTACTTTGTCGGTCCAACTCTTCTTTTACTAGCAGTACTAGGTTCGCGCGTGCATTTTCAAGATTTTTCTCTAGCTCAACTTTTAATATGGAAAGTTGGTTTCGCCCATTTTCAATACGTTCTGCCAACCTTTCATTTACAGCATCAGAATTGATCTGTTGCATTAATTTTGAATGATGTTGCTTGAAATTTTTTACTTCTCGTGAAAGCCCCCTGAGCTGTTTTTGTACTGCCCAGCGATTTACGATATAACTGTCATCAACCCACCAGGAAAAATATGCTTTAATTCGACCTATTTTTTTTGCATAGACTGTTTTTTTATCGCCTTCAGGTAGTGCTTCTAAATTAACCACCATACCTTCAATAATAGTTTGATATTCACGCTGCTCTTCATCCATAAAGAAATTTACATTATTGCTTTTGATTTCTTGTTCAACTCTAGATGATATTGATTGTTCTTGCGCAATCCATAGTTCAGCTTTTTGCGCCTCAATTGCGAAAACGGTTTCTTGAATCCTTTTATCACGTAATTGTGAACGAGTAGCCACCATTGAATCAAATGAGTTAAGTTGCTGCTCCCAGCGAGATAAAGAAAACTGTAATTTATAAAGTTCATGTAAGTCTCGCAAGCTAAGCTGAAAAGGCTCGGTTGATAACAATGTTGCGTAGTTAAAATCTTTAGGGTCAACTTGCAAGTATCCGTAAGCATCATTTGAAACACGTTCCCGACCTAATGCCAGAGGCGTTTTATCAGTTCTCATTAAATCTTGTGCAATTGATTTTTCTCTTAGACTTAACGCTTGAAGAATTTTTTGTTCATTTATTTTAGTATTATCCTGCACAAGTTGTTGAGCGAGATTTTCATAGTGTTCTGCTGCCGCTCGGTAAGCTTCAAAGGCTAATTTTGGCTCTTCTAGCTGTTCATATAAATAAGCTAAAGCATAAGGGACTTGTTGTAACCATGGTGTAAAAAGGGGACGTTCTTTTAAAGTATTGAGTGCTTGAAGCGCAAGACCATATTCTTCTAGATTCGACGCTGCGACCGAATATGCAAATAACGCCTGGTCTGAAAAAACACTATCTTTCCTAATTTTTTTAAACGCCTTAATAGCTAAGGGTTCTTTATTTTGATGAAGATAAAGCTGGCCTAAACTTAATAAACATTGCTCTTTAAGCGCAATTATTTCAGCTTCATTATTTTGATTTATTAGATGTTTATTTATGTCGTCAATTAATGACTGAAACTCATTAATTGCAATGTCATGTTCCTGATTGTTTAACGCAAGTAAAGCATGGTTATAACGTAAATATGATTGCCAAACACTACCGATTGGCAATGCCTTAATTTGATCTGAGAGCGTCTCACTATCCTGTGAAATTTTTTGCGCTAACTGACCTTTAAGGTACAGCCACTCATGAAATAAGTCCGGTTTATCATCTTTGAGTCGTATGCCATTAACACGCTTCAGTGAATCAAATGAGCCTTTTAAATCCTGTTCAAGCAGTAAAACCTTTCCTAAATAAAACCAAGCTTGATTTCGATCACTAAGAGAAACTACCACCTCGTTTAATTCTGTATTTTCAAGTAAAGATTCAAAAACAAGTTTTGCCTCATGGGTCATCCCATAAGCCAGCATTAACCCTCCTTCAACCAAAGTTGGGTGTTCACCATGACCTGTAATACCGCCTCTTAATTTTGCTACATTTAATGCACTTAATGCTTCAAAAGCATGTCCTTGAAAATATTCATATAGCACGGTGCCATATTTTAAATCATGAACTCTTGTCGGCAGGCTTTCCTGAGATGCATACAAATCACTTGTTAACAACATAGTTGATAATGTCAGCGTTAAATGGCAGAAAAACTTGCGCATTAATTCCACTCCACGATTTCTACGCTTGGCTCAAAGCTTGATGATTGATCAGTGATCCTGACTTCAAAAGATTTAATGTCCGTATCTTTGGTCATAGTCATGGTGGCAGCATGTTTATAAGGTTTCTTTTCTGGGCCTATTCCTTCGATAAAAGCAGTGATTTCGTGATCACCGGTTTTTAAATTGCCAATATATAAGCGCTGCATTCCACCGCGTTTCAGTGATTTTAATTGGCGTTCTGTATATAAATGAGCGGCGACGATATTTCCGTCAATTTTTAATTTAATGCTATCGAGGTTAAGAAACTTCCCGGTTTCCAAGCTTACAAACACAGCAATTTGAGTGTTCGCGGGAAAAAGTAAATCCTCCTCCAGTATGAATAAATCCCGATTGAGTTTGATCACTTTTTTCTTAAGTTCTTCGACACTCAAGGCTACTGGAATAGACTCATCTAACAAGGGGTCAACCTGCTCGGCTTGAGTATAAACGGAAGCCAGCAAAGAAATAAAAATAGTCATCAACAGTATTAAATATCGTGCTTGTTTATGTATCGCAAAAACTTTCATGTTAGTGCCTTTTCATTAATATGGTTTTAATATTCTAAGGTAATGGATGCACGTGTCACCCAGGCATCAAATTCATACAAAGGCTCTGTCCCAACAGCTAGCCCTTCTCCTGCGACAACATCTCTAAAGTTGTCGTACTCAAATTGTATGTAATCCAAAAGTAATGTGAACTTCAAACGATCAATATGTGTAATAGCCCCCTGACCTAACTCATAACTTATGCCCGCACCAAATGTTGTTCCCGAAAAATTACTCAATTCCTTATCTCTTGCAAGATGAGTCTGTGAATCCTTAAATGGAAATAGGTCTTGGTAAAAATCTGCTTGGGTTTGTGAGTAATACCTAAATTTTCCTTCAACAATCCATTGGTCATCTAACGGGTGGACATAAAGTAGGTCATAGGTATGTGACTCAATGCCCCAGCTATCGTTAAAATAACGGTATTCACCTTTGATAGATGCACGGTATGGCAAATAATATAAACCTCGAAAAGCCATTGCCGTGCTCGTGCGTGTTTCCGGGTAACTCTCTAATTGATAACTATATCCACGTGCTGTATTGCCTGGGTCTATAAAACGAACTTGTCGATAAGGGTTTTGCAAAAAGCCTTCATCGGTAATGGTTTCTAAGTTGACGCCTATTAATGCGTTTTTTGTTAACACCTGCGTCATACCAACTTGGTAAATATGACGGTCAGCATCCTCAGTTTCACTTTTACCTAATTGACCGACATCATCCCAGCCACGAGCATAACCAAGCGTAAAATTTGTTAGGTCTCCAAAAAAGTCCTGACTAACAGAAAAGAAGGCTGAGTTAGCTGTGAAGTCATTCTCTTCACTATTGGTATACTTAAAGCTCATTAGTGTTTTTTCATTCAAATAATCTACACCTGCACTGACCTCAGTACGCTCTTCTGTATAAGCTGACGCTGTTGCAAGCACATCCACAGAGGCTGCTGATACCGAATCAACATAATAATGACCCGACAGTGAAAACTGATTCCCAACACTTTTCCGTACCAGAATAAATGGTCCGTCTATCGTCATGCCGCCCCCTTCATACCTGTGATATAGGGAGTCAACGGTATCTACTGGTAATGTACCCGCTAATGAATTGAAGCTGTGCGTCAGAAAATTCACAGTAATTAACAATTTAAAAATTGTTTTAAAAAAAGCCTGTGAAGTGAATTTAATTACAGCCACAACCACCCCCAGCGCCACCTTCTGCACCTCTTGCACTTTCGCGAGCTTGATATACATGATGAACGTAGCTCCCTGCTACACCGTGACGACCAAGACTCATGATAGGGTCAGCCAGATTATTTCGTTCATACGGTTTCACCCATGGCTTTAGATCAGCACAACCGGATAAACTAAATAGGCTGCTAAGCAAAATAGTCATTAATAGGTAAAGTTTCATTCAATATGCTCTCTGATTTAGGCCTATTCCCTGATCAACTGCTTAACTTGTTTTTTGTAGTCTTCTTCATAACCTGATTGATAACCACGGTGAAGGAAACGTTTATTCCCATCACGGTCAATCATGACGGTCGTTGGCATTGCATCCACGTTATATAACTCACTTATTTTACTGTCGCTATCATATAAGACAGGAAAACTAACGGGTACAGCTTTTAAAAACCGGTCAGCATCTGCGGTATCTTCATCGACGTTGACTGCCAAAATAGTAAAACCCAAATCGCTATACTTTTTATAAATTTCATCCATTAAAGGCATTTCCTGTCGACACGGGCCGCACCACGAAGCCCAAAAATTCAGCATAACGACTTGGCCTCGAAAATCTTCTAAGCGTAAATTTTTACCCTGATTGCTTTTTAAAGTAAAGTCTGACGCAGCGCCCTTTAGAGGAGTCGCTTGAGTGGTAAAAGCCCAACTAATTAATAGAACTGAAATTGTCCAAAACTTTAGTACTTGTTTCATTTTATTTTTCCTGAATTTATCAATATTTTGTGCGCGTCATACTCGAAAGTTTTTCGCCACATAAGTTTTAATCGTTAGTCGTATTAAAAGAAGACCGATAGCCCCGACGTTACTTCGGTATTAAAGCTATTTTTTTCTTCACCTAATAAGTCGATTTTATAAACATGTTCCCGAACCGTAACATGCAACGACAACCAATCATTAAGCAACACCTGATAACCCGCCCCGAAGTTGACCGTAAGACGGTTATCATCTGCAAATTCCGTTGCACCCAATCCGCCGACCAAATAAAAATTTGTATTAAACGTGTAGCCTCCAGGTGTAAATAATTGTCCTGGTAAATTCAAACCTAGCCCAATATTGTAATAGTTGTAATCACGTTCACTGTCGGAAAGTAATTGCACATTGCCTAATTTTTCAAAGCTCGTTTCCCCGCCTTCTGCGAAACCTACGTTACCTTCAAAAAAGAAATGTTCACTTAAGTGATAGGCTAGTCTGGCTCCATAGATGAGGGAAGATTCAAAATCTTCAATCGAGATCACACCTACAAAGGTACCTAATTCAAAGTTCTCGGTATCTATCAGAGATTCATCCACAATTTGTGGGTGAATGTCGGGTTCAATTAAAGGCTTATCCGTAGCATCGGCTAGTGCAAAATTGGATGCACTGGAGAGTAACATACCAAGTAAAGTCGTCTTTAAAAGAATACGCTGAGTCCAATTTTCCATTCTGTTGCTTCTTCGTTAGTTTCTCGGTTAGTAAAAATTTTGTAGTCTTTCACTTCCATACGTACAAAGTACCGGTCATCAATATAGTAGCGTGCACCTAAACCAATGTTCATTGTGTCTTCACTACGACTACTTTGATTTACCAGCGTTGTTTTCGGTTTAATAAATAGCTTTCCTGCCCCCATCGTAATGAATGGTGAAAAACGCCACTCTGGAAAGGGTTGATGTAATACATTTATATTTAAAATTCTAATTTCTGATGAGTCGCCCAGAATTTGAGAACCCCATAATTCTAGCGACAAATTATTCGTCATTGAAAAGCCAGCATAAGCGGCATTGACAGATGTGCTGTCGAACTCCCCTGCCATCAAACCAGCTTCCCATCGTCGTGTGCTAAAGTCATCAAAACGTGGTTCAACGATACTGATTAATTCACCACTTCCGTCTTCCATTAATAATAGGTCACTAATGGCTACCCACCCTTGATGTCCTTGTTTGTCTTGTACTTTCATCCATTTCGTTTTTCGAACCAAGAGCTCTAAAACTTCGCCTTGCTCGCTGACATGAAAAACGGGGTAACCTTGTGCAGGACCTGTTCGCCATTCTACAAATGGTTCCACCACCTTTACTTGAGCGAGTGGTTCAATTGAGTTCCAAAACCACGACCCGCCTGCCCAAGTTTGTGATGGCATACCAAACTGAACCAGTGCTAGCAAAGTAAAGCTTAATAAATTCAAGGATTTCCATTTAAACATTTATACTTTTGTTCCCTTCATTTAAAATCATACCTTCTTGAATTTATCACTCAAAGTGACTCCCTTTCTATTAATTAGCTGGCGCAACAAGTGGGTTATTATAATATTGCGCCCCCAAGTCTAACCATTCTGAGAGTAGTTTCAATTCGACAGAGGTCAAGTAATTCTCATGTACGCCGTCAGTTTGAAACAGGTCCATAAAGCCATTGCTATTTCGCGCACCTGCGGTGCTCATGGTAGGCACTACATCAATTGTTTGTTGAACATACACAAAGACCAATTGCTCTTCACCATTAATATCTAAAATGGGATCTCCAGCACCATCAACTAATACAATTTGTAATGGGATCAGTACGATATTGCCATCTTCATCGCGTACCTGAGCACCATCCTCATCTAGTTGAGGCACCATTTGTACGACAGTGCTGTCTTCTAAGGTATCAATCAGTACACCATTCAATAAGCTTTGTTCATTGTCATTAAATAGTAATTCTCTATACGATTTAAAATGATCCGCTTCATCTGTTGAAGGCCCGTCAGATAAATCTAGCTGTTTCACGGGTACTTGAGTCGCACCATCGGTATCTGTATTCGTGTGGCAAGAAGTGCACGTTCGGTCCTCAATTAAAGTCACTTCATCAACGTCAAATACACGCCGATCCACACTCCAAAGTGGGTGAAGGTTTTCTTCATAATTAATCACGATCCGGCATGCATTATCCCAACTGGAAACACTACACGTTTCTTTATTGAAAGGTATTAAAGTCGTTAGGTTAGTATATGAATACTCAAAAGGGTCTGCTTTAGACGTGACCGCCCCATCAGTCCATTCATCCTCATAAATGATATCAGGTGTTAGCAGGCGAATTCCGTTAATTCTCGTATAGGTTTCAGCCATGGTTTCCCCCATGTCTGTAAATAAGGCAGGTTCAGTATTAGGAAATTGAATTCCGGTTGTCACTGCACCGGTGTTAATTGATTCAGGCTGAGCATCCATACGCCCGTGTGGTACCTCACTGTTTGGAGTATGGCAACCGACACACTCAATAGTTTCACCTGCAGCGATCTGTAACCAATTTTGGTGACGGTCAGAGCGTCGTTGCCCGCTCTCATCTAACAAACTAATTCCAAACGCAACATTCGCTGGTACCGCAATTTTAACGGAGCCATCAGGCTCTATCGGTGCATAACCTATAATTTCACGCATTAACTGAGCAGTGCTGCGACCAAAAGCTGTATTGTCGATATCACGCACTTCATCACTTGGTAATGACACTGGTTTTTCTATTCGAATAAAACGATAAGGGCGCTCACTTGGTGTCGTTTGAACAGGATCAGCCAAACTCGCAATGCCTGCTGGCGAGGTGTCAACACCGTCAAAATCATACACGCTTCGAATATGAAGAATACCAAAGCCTGATTCTTTTAAAGTTAATGCTGCACCCTCTGGCTCTAAATCATCAATAGAGTCAGCTTCTGTACGCGCCGACATAATGACCGCTTCATCAAATGAAGTACCTGCTTCAGGAGATGCTATTGGTAACTGGGTATTGCTAGAGGCGTCTAACACCCATAATCCGAATAAAGATTCTGCCGCTTCATAATTAGTAGATGCGATTTTCTCTGCAGTACAACTTTCAACACTGCCCGCTTGATTGCCTTCTGTTGCACTATCGATGTCAATCAATTGAATACGACATAAGCTCCAACTAACTAAATATCGATTACTACCATCTGTAAAGGGAAAGAAAGCGCCATAATTACCTTTTAAATTAACGTCACTATTCGTTGTTAAACCGCTCACAATCGCACTTTGTGCATGCTCAAGACCATCAACCACACCGTCCGTCATGACATCATTTTCAACAAAATCATTAATGTTAATTTCAGTGGTTTGTGAGCCAATGCCAGTTAGTTCAAAATCTCGTAATTCAACGGCGATGTTGCCATTTTCAAGCTCTCTTGGTTTTGCAAAATGTACTGTATCGCCATCTGTACCTGTGTCATGGGAATGCCGCCCATATTGATAACTAAGGCCTGTCCCGTCAGGGTTTATTTGATAGAGGTTGACACCATTTGAACCCGTTTGCCCAGCATTATCCCAACGACTAAACAAAATTTTGCCATTATCTAAAACAACAGGGCTGAGGTCATGACTTTGGTTAAAGGTAATTTGCTTAATGCTATCACCTTCGGAGCTCATGGTATGAAGCACAAAAGCATCTGAATCACGTTCTTCATCTTGCGCAGTATATTGTGATTTGTTTTCATTTAATAAAATAGCTTTTGACGTCGTTTGTCTGGTTGATGCAAAAACGATACGGTCATCAGGCAAATACCGGGGAGATACATCTTGGCCTTTTTCCGCTTCAAAATTTGAGCTAATAACACGATGCAAATTATTTGTTGGCAGGTCATATTCCCAAATATTCCACGTGGGTTGATCTTCTTCATCTGCATCTTCATCCTCAGGTGCTCGCATCGCGAATAACAGCTTGTCGCCATCATAGGATACTGATAAATCTTTTACATCATATAAAAGCACACCCTCATCATTTAAAAATTCATCACCTGAAAAAACACTAGAAGTCAGGTCTCGTGTTTGAGATGAAACCGATGCGTTATCTTTAATATAAAGAACAGCGCCAGGACGAAATATTTGCGGTTCGATGATATTGTCGCTCACCAGCATATCATCATCTAATAGTTGCGGCCGTTTAATATAAGCCACAGCATTTTCCACCACAACAGGGTCTTGCTTATCACCACTGCTGACACCACAACCTGTTAGGGAAAGTAGTAATAAACAGCTTATCACACAGTATTTTTGAATCATTGATTCGTTAAATTTTGTTAAATTGAATTTGTTCACATTTACCTCCTTATTCGACATAATCTAATCGTTTTAATGACTTAGACAAGGATTATGTCTTCAGTATGTCCTCTTCTGTTGTACATTCCAGCGCTGTTCCGTAACGCATTGTAAGCCTGAGCACTAACACACAAAACTAACACTATTACTTGAACTAAACTTTCAATATCAACCGTTGCAAGCTAATTTTTAAAAGCATAGATCAAATGAAGGAGTCCGTCACATGAACGTTTTTACAGTTAACGATCACCTAAGCAAAGCAAGGAAAGCTTGTGCAGTAACATTATTACAATCATTCTGCCAATTACTAATACTTGCCTTAAGCAGTAACTTAGTTGCCGGTGAACGTGAGCAGGCAAAACGCATACATGACCGCATTGCGGGCGTACCTGCAAGTGCAACCGTATTAGACAGTATGGCGACAGATATTCTAGCCGGAGATGCTAATAAAGCGGCCTTCACTGCGATGGATAACTCAGCCTTTTATGATGTGACGCTTAAAAATCTTGCTGCCCCTTGGACGAACGAGGCAATGAGTTCCTTCGTACCTTTAAATGATTACACGGCTACGGTCATTGGTTTAGTAAGAGATGAAGAAGATTTTAGAACCTTGCTATATGGTGACGTTTTGTATGAAGGCAATAGCAGTTTAGGGCTAGATCCATACTCAAACGCAAACAACACTCACTACGAACAACTCGAAGACTTGCCCTCCAGCTTAAAAGACAACTTAGCGAAAGTAACACAATCAAGTCGTAATAATTTACCCGCTTCAGCAACCGCAGGTATACTCACCTCAAGAGCTGCCGCGAAAGCATTTATGTCTGGCGGTACGAACCGCGCACTTTTTCGCTTCACCACCTTAAATCACCTTTGTAATGATATGGAGCAATTAAACGATATCTCTCGTACTCCCGACCGTGTGCGTCAAGATGTTTCTCGCAGCCCTGGTGGTGACAGCCGTATCTTTTTAAATAGTTGTGTCGGTTGTCATAATGGCATGGATCCAATGACCCAATCATTAGCCTACTATGATTACGAATATGACACAGAAAATGACCCTGATGGCAATGCTGGCACCATGGTTTACAACAATGTAGGTTTTATTGACCCCGACACAGGCAACCGGGTTCAAGGTAAGTTCTTACAGAATGCTAACAATTTTGAATATGGATATGTCACACCTGATGACCGCTGGGACAACTACTGGCGCGAAGGGCAAAACAGTTTGCTAGATTGGGATGATGGTTTACCTGGTGGCGGATATGGCGCTAAATCCATGGGACAAGAACTGGCTCATTCCGCAGCTTTCTCTCAATGCCAAGTTAAAAAAGTATTTAAAAATGTTTGCCTGCGCGAACCTACTGACAGTAATGACCGCCTCCAAATCAGCACCATGGTGACGACATTTCAAGCCAGTAACTATAATTTAAAACAAGTTTTTGCTGACTCAGCAATCTACTGCATGGGAGAGTAAAGATGAAAACAATTAACGTAAACTTCAATTTACATACCATTAAGTTAGGTGTTTTATCTACATTCGTCGCTTTATTACTAAGTGCTTGTGGTACAAATAGCGGTGAAGAAAATAAACTCAATAAAGACATCGGTGACGACCCTAACCCCAACGCTAATTACTCAGGCCCTGCGCCAATCACCACAGACATTCAAAACTTTAAACTCAATATCTGGGATAACCTTGTTAGTACAGACCGTTGTGGCTCATGCCATAGCACTGGTGGCCAAACTCCCACCTTCGTTAATGATGAGAATATTAATACCGCTTATGCCCAAGCCAATACTATTATTAACTTACAAGACCCTAGCCAATCAACCATGGTACAAAAAGTAGCTGGCGGCCATAACTGCTGGCTAACGAGTGACTCTGCATGCGCTGACATTATCACCCGCTATATCCAAAATTGGGCAGGAGGTTCAGCAGGTTCAACCACTGAAATCATATTGAGATCGCCTGCCATTAAAGAAACAGGTAGCAGCAAACCTTTTCCTGAAGACAGTACTGACTTCAGCACAACCGTTTACCCTTTACTGACTAACTATTGTAGTGACTGCCATATCGAAGGCAATCAAACACCCTATATTGCCAGCGCCGATATAGTTACCGCCTATGAAGCGGTTAAAAGTAAAATTGATTTAACGGTCCCTACCAGCTCGCGAATATATATCCGTTTAAATAATGAATTCCATAACTGCTGGGATGGTAACTGCACGACTTCTGCAGCCGAAATGGAAACAGCTATTACTAACTTCTCAAACTTGGTTGAAACTCAAGAAGTAGACCAAAGCTTAGTGATCAGTAAGGCATTAAAGCTTGTCGAAGACGGTTTAGCCGCTAATGCTGGTGGCCGTTTTGAAGATAACATAATAGCCTTGTTCGAGTTTAAAGAAGGTGAAGGTAATATCATCGCCAACGATACTAGTGGTATCGAACCTGCTATGAATTTAGTCTTAAATGGTAATGTAGAATGGGTTGGTGGCTGGGGTATTAAAGTAGGTCCAATCAATGACGTCTATTCAACAAGCGGTAAAGCACAAGCAAGTACAACAAGTAGTAAAAAACTACACCAGCTAATAACTGCTTCTGGCGAATATAGTGTTGAAGCATGGCTTGTACCTGGTAATGTTACTCAAGAAGATGCACGTATCATCACATACTCAGGGGCTTCAGATGCACGTAATTTCACTTTAAACCAAACACTTTATAACTATGACTTCTTGCAGCGTAGTACCACAACTAACCAAAATGAAGCACTCTCAACAGATGACGACGCAGAACGTTTACAAGCAACATTACAACATGTTGTGATGACATTCAGCCCAGGTGAAGCTCGAAAAATATATGTGAACGGTGAATATACTGAAGATATGGACCCTGATGATGGCGGTTTATTAAATGAATGGGATGATAGCTATGCCTTTGTTTTAGGGAATGAGACAGATAGTAATTCTTTATGGCAAGGCACTCTTCGCATGGTCGCTATTCACAACAGAGCATTAACGCCCGCACAGGTTTCACAAAACTATAACGTCGGTGTCGGTGAAAAGTTTTTATTACTCTTTAGCGTCTCTCACCTTATTAATGTGCCAGAAAGTTTCATCGTATTTGAGGTTAGCCAGTTTGATAGCTTTAGTTATCTCTTTACCGAACCGTTTTTCATTAGTTTGGATGATACAGCCAGCATTGAAAATATTCCTTTGAAAGGTATGAAAATTGGTATAAACGGCAAAGAGTCTAGCAGTGGCCAAGTCTTCCGCAGCTTAGACCTAGACTTAGACAATAGTGCCTATACCGTTGGGACAGGCCAAAGCTTATCTAGCATGGGGACCATTATCGCGTTAGAGCAAGGTCCTAATATTGATGAGTTCTTCCTTAGTTTTGAACGTTTAGGCTCTTGTGGAGCTGAATGTGAAAATGTCGTGATTGAAGCTGCACCACCCGCAGCGCCAGAACCCACAGATTTAGAACCTGCCGCTGAAATCGGACTTAAGACTTTTGATGAAATTAATGCTTCTATGTCCCAACTAACTGGTATTTCCAAAACAAATACCAAAGTAAAAGCAACATTTGAAACGGTAAAACAGCAACTACCTACCGTTGAAAACATTAGTGGTTTCCTTTCTGCGCATCAAATGGCAATTACTCAAATGGCTATTCAATATTGTGATGCTTTGGTAGAAGATACTAACTTAAGTACCAGCTTCTTTCCTGGGTTTAATTTCGCAGTGAATGCCAATACTGCTTTTGATACCGCAGGAAGAAACCTGATTATCAACCCTTTACTAGCAAATCTGGTAGGTAGCAATTTAAACAGCCAACCGTCAGATGTCGCAATCAGTACGGAACTTAACAGTTTAATCGATACTTTAACGGCTTGTAGTAGTAATAGCACTTGTTCGAGTGAACGAAGTAAAACCGTCGTAAAAGCAACCTGCGCCGCTGTACTTGGTAGTGCAGTGACACTTGTTCAATAGGAGGCATTCTGATGCTTATTAAACCAACGCTACAACAGATTTTAGACGTTAATGCACCTTTGAAGCATGCAGATCATGCCCGACCTAAAACTCGTAGAGATTTTATTTCACAAGGTTTTATGGCAGGTTCTGCAAGTGTTTTCGGATCATCATTATTCAGCCTATTTGGTAACCCTCAAATGGCTTCAGCCGCCCTTTCCCCAGATTTAGAGACATTAAAAGATAGTTGCGGCATCTCGGTACAAGGTGCAGGAAAAATACCCTTTATCTGTTTTGACCTCGCAGGCGGCGCTAATATTTCCGGCTCAAATGTGCTCGTTGGCGGACAAGGCGGACAAATGGATTTTCTAAGTACCGCGGGTTATAGCAAACTAGGTTTACCTGGCGATATGGTCCCCAGTGCGGTCAACCCTGACGGCATGGATAATAGCTTCATCAATACCGAGCTCGGTTTAGCCTTTCATTCTGACAGTGCCTTCTTACGCGGTATTTTACAAAGCACTTCAGCAGCGACACGCGCTAATATAAACGGTGTGGTTATTCCTTCCCGCTCAGATAATGATACGGGTAATAATCCACATAACCCAATGTATGGAATTAATAGCGCTGGGGCTGACGGTTCATTACTCACCTTAATTGGTTCTCGTAGTTCCGATTCTGGCGGTAACTCCATGTCACCAATGAATATGATTAACCCTGCTGTTCGACCTACCAAAGTAGACAGACCTAGTGATGTGACTGGTTTAGTCGATGTTGGCGACTTGGTTAATTTGTTAAGCCAAGAAGATGCCGTTGCTGTGATGGAATCAATACAACGTATTAGTGACCAAAAAATGGGTCAAGTAAATACTCAAATAACCAAAGACGAAGTGATTAAAGACTTAGTACGATGCGGTTATGTTAAAAGTGCAGATCTCGCCGACCGTTTTGGTAACCCTGCTGATTTAGACCCTGCACAAGACGCCAATATAGTTGGTCCATCAGGGATATTTAGTCAAGATGAATTTAATGCTGACCGAGAATTCCAGAAAACAGCGTCTGTCATGAAGCTTGTTGCAAACGGCTATGCAGGGGCAGGTACCGTCACAATGGGTGGGTATGATTACCATACAGGAAACCGAAGTACCGGTGAAGTTCGTGATATTCGTGCTGGCCGCTGTATTGGTGCATGTTTAGAATATGCACAAGCCGTTGGCCAGTCAATTATGATCTATGTCTTTAGTGATGGCTCAGTTGCTAGTAATGGCATGATTGATAACTCTGAGAATGGTCGTGGTAAAGGCGTATGGACGGGCGATAACTCATCAACTGGTGCTTCATTTTATTTAGTCTATAACCCTACAGGTCGTCCGACAGCGAGAAACAACAACCAAATTGGCTACATGCGTTCAGATGCATCGGTTGAAACATCCTCAAGCCCAGCAGCCAATAACGTCAATTTACTTGTTCAAACAGTGATTCTAAATTACATGGCTATAAATGGCGACCAAGGAGAGTTCGTTACTAAATTCCCTAGTCACGGCTTAGGTAATTCAGTCTTACAGGATAGCTTAATTGGAATGGAAACCCTCTAAGGCTCATCCCACCAACTAGACTGTCTCAGTAGCGCTTATTCGACAGATAACGTTACTGAGGTGGCATTAACCCTTCTGAAAAGTGTACTTTATGCATCGCATCTATTATCACGACATCAATGCCTGGTAAGCTTTCAACCAAAGTAATACCTTTTTTTACCCCTAGAACGAATACGGCAGTTGACAGCCCATCACTTGTCACTGAATCTGGCCCTAATATCGTCACACTCTGTACACCGTTAGCGGAATAACCCGTTTTTGGTGA